>JBAQHC010000096.1:0-7249 GCA_049288095.1 Alphaproteobacteria bacterium
CCGACCTCATCTCGATCAAGACTTATGCGCAGCAGAGCGGCGCCTTAACTGTTACGACGGACGATGGGTCCGAACTCATCGGTGACAACAAAGTGCAGCTCAGCTATGGCGCGGCGCAACAATCAGGCACTGATGTCGTGTACGGGAAGATTTCGGCGCAGCTGATCGATTCACGAAATGGAGCGCCTCTTGGCCAACCCATCGCTTTCGACTCGCATTTCGGCCAAGGCGCACTGCGCGGTCTGCTCACGATGCGTGACAATGATCTGCCGAATCTGTTGGAACAACTCGGTAATCTCGCCGCCAATCTCTCCGATCAACTGAACGCGGCGCACAATGACTCGATTGCCGTACCCCCCGCTAATGCGCTCACGGGGCGGCAGACTGGATTGCTTTCGACCGACGCGGCCGACTTCACCGGTCAAACAACGCTTGCAATTGTCGATTCGAGTGGCAAGCTCGTGCACAGTCTGAGTTTCGACTTCAGCGCTGGCACCTACACGGTCGACAACTCAGCAACCGCTCCAATCCCCAATGGCGCCGGCGCGACGATCGACGACATCGTTACAGCGATCAATACCGGCCTTGTTGGCTCGGCCACGGCGAGCTTCAATAATGGCGTGATGTCGATTGCGGCAACTGACCCGACGACGGGGGTTGGGTTCTCGCAGCCATCAACCAATGCCTCGAGCCGCGGCGGACGCAGCTTCAGCCAATTCTTCGGCCTCAATGATCTTGTCCAAGCGATGCGGCCGAGCAATTTCGATACGGGGCTCACGAGCGCAGATCTTTCGGCCCCGAACAGCGCAGCCTATGCGGCCGGCCAGCAATTCAACCTCTTGGTGAGCGATCCGACGGGGAAGGTACTCAAGCAATTCACCTATACGACGACGGGAAGCGAATCTCTGCAAGACATTGTCGATGCGATGAACGATCCCACGAATGGGCTCGGTCAAGTCATGACGTTTGCGCTCGACAGCAATGGGCAGCTTGTCGGCACTCCAACGGCCGGCAATCCGAACGCGACGCTCGACGTTACCGACGATAACACCGATCGCGGCGGCACCGGTGTTTCTTTCACGGCGATGTTTGGTCTCGGCCGGCGCTATCAAATGGAGCAGGCAAGCGGGCTCACAATCAACCCTCAGATTTTGGCGCAGCCGGGGGATCTTGCTCTCGCGCACCTCGCCTTCGACCCAACGACGCAGCCCGGGGATCTCGTGGCGGCAATCGCCGACAGCACCGGTGCGCAAGCGCTCGCAAACCTTGCGACCAGTACGGTTGGATTCGCAGGCGCGGGGGATTTACGTAAGACGGCGGCTTCGCTCGGCGGTTACGCTTCGCTCGTTGTTGGCAACACATCGAACAATGCGGCCACAGTCACTCAGATGCAGCAGGCGGCCGATGCAGTGAAAACCGAGGTTGAAAGCCGGCGCACAAGCACTGAGGGCGTCAATCTCGATGAAGAGCTCTCGAACATGATCATCTATCAGCAGGCCTACAACGCGGCGGCGCGCTTGGTGACGGTCGCGAAAGATATCTACGACACACTTATTGCGACAGTCCCTGCTCAATAGGCTAGAGGCCCGTCATGACCGTCACGCGCGTTTCGGATCTTTCACAAAGCCAGATGCTCATTGCCGAGCTCACCAGAGCCAATCAGGCCGAGGCGCAAACCGAGCTTCAGGTATCGAGCGGCAAGAAAGCGCAAGTTTTTGCGGACATTGCACATCAAACCGATGTGCTGTTTTCGGCAAAGCAGGTCCTAGATCGCAACACGCACTACACGCAAACCACAACAGAGTTGTCGCAGCGGCTCGATACGCAAGGCACAGCGCTCAACGACTTGGGCACCGCGGCGAGCAATCTTACGCAGAACGTAACCGATGCACTTGCGAACGGCTCCGGCCTTTCGCTCATGAACCAGATCAATGCCGTGTTTCAAGAGGCGGCGTCGGCACTCAATTCGCAAGTCAATGGCCAATATATCTTCGGCGGCACGCGCGTAGACACTCCGCCCGTCAATATCGGTAACATAAACGGACTTGTGATCGGAACGCCGCCCGCGCAAACGACTGTTCCGATTGCCAGTATTTTCGATAACAACAATCAGACTCAATCGGCCGTCGTTAATGATGGGATCACCGTCAGCTACGGAATGACGGCAAGCTCGCTTGGCACGCAGCTGATGACCGCGATCCAGACCATCAAGCAATTCAACGATACGAACGTAGATGGCCCGCTCGGGCAGAACCTCACGCCAGCGCAAACCGCCTTTCTCGCCAGTCAGATTGCTAATCTTCAGCAGATTGCCACGGACATTACGACCCAAACCGCACAGAACGGCATCGTGCAGCGACAAGTCGATGCCGTATCGAAGCAGCTCGCCAGCACGAAGATTCAAGCGACCCAGTTCGTCTCGGACATCGAGGATGCCGATCTGCCGACGGCACTCAGCCAGCTTCAACAGGATCAGCTTCAGCTTCAGGCTTCGGCACGCATGGCCGCCAATATCGGCCAGATGTCACTCCTGAACTTCCTGCCGGTCGGCTAAGGCCCAAGGCTTGCGGGCGGGTGGCGCTCCGGAGTAGAGGAACGCCATGTTGGACACCGCCGCCATCGACCGAAACGCGCTTGGGCTCGGCCGCCTCCCGGCTGGAGCGCGCATCGTCGTTGCCATGTCGGGCGGCGTTGACTCCTCGACGACCGCGGCGCTGCTCAAGGCCGAGGGTTATGAGGTCGTCGGCGTCACCTTGCAGCTTTATGATCACGGTGCCGCGCGGCGCAGGCCCGGCGCCTGCTGTGCGGGCGAAGATATCAAGGATGCCCGGCGCGTCGCCGAGGCGATCGGCATTTCGCACTACGTGCTGGATTACGAGGCACGGTTCAAGGCGGCCGTGATCGACGATTTTGCCGACTCTTATATCCGCGGCGAAACACCGATCCCATGCGTGCGTTGCAATCAGAAGATCAAGTTCGCTGATCTCATGGATGTCGCGCGCGAGCTCGGCGCTAATGCGCTTGCGACTGGCCACTATGTTCGCCGCGAAGAAGGGCGATATGGCGCCGAGTTGCACAAGGCCGCGGATGAGACGCGCGATCAGAGTTATTTTCTGTTTGCGACAACGCGCGAGCAACTCGAGTTCTTGCGCTTTCCGCTTGGCGCGATCGAAAAGCGGCGTACGCGAGAGATTGCGGAGGCGTTCAATCTTGCAACTTCGGCCAAGCCCGACAGCCAGGATATTTGCTTCGTGCCGGAAGGCCGCTATGCGAGCATGGTAGAGCGCCTGAGGCCTGGAGCGGCCGAGCCTGGCGAAATCGTCGATCTCGATGGACGTGTGCTCGGAGTGCATAAGGGAATCATTCACTACACGATCGGCCAGCGCCGCGGGCTCGGCCTGCCAGTCACCGAGCCGGACGGGATGCCTTTGTTCGTCGTCAAGCTCGATGCGGCGCTTAAGCGGGTCATCGTGGGTCCGCGGTCCGCGCTTGAGGTCAAGCGTATTGTCGTCGGCGAAGTGAACTGGCTGGCCGACATGCCTTTGGACTCCGTGGGGGAGGCAGGCGTACCCGTGCTCGCCAAGGTGCGGTCAACGCGCGCGCCGGTTGCCGGCGTCCTCCATCTGCGCAATGGCGCCTCGGTGGAGGTTGTCTTGGACGGCGGCGAAGAGGGTGTGGCTCCGGGGCAGGCCTGTGTCTTTTATGACCCTGCCGGACCGGGAACCCGCGTTCTTGGTGGCGGCTTTATTCGGCCGGCGTCTTAGGCGCTCCCACGCAACAAAACATGTGTTTTGGCGGTGACAGTTAAAGCGTCAAAGCGCGCCCGCGCCCCGCGTTACCCAAGGTTTAGGGCTCGCGCGCTAGATTAGGCGGGTTTCGCCAACTACCATTCCCAAAGCCGGGTTCCGGCCATTCGCATGTAAGGTGGGGTCATGCTCAGATTTCTCTCGACCGTGCTGGCCGTTGTTGTCGGCCTGTTTCTGTTCGTTTTCGTGTTCTTCATGCTGCTGGTCGGCGTCATTGCCGGGGCTGCCGGCACGGCTAAGAAGAGCATGCCTCAACAAATCGTCCTCGAGCTTGATGCGCGCGAGCCGATCTCCGATGCGCCGAGCGTGATTGATGTAACGAGCTTGGGCACGTCGAACCTTTCGGTTGTTGGGATTGTCGAGGCGCTCGAAACCGCAAAGAAAGATCCCAATGTCAAAGGCCTCTTGATCCGTGCCGATTCATCTCTGGGCGTCGAGCCCGGCCAGGCCGAGGAGATCCGCGAAGCGATTATGGATTTCAAGACCTCGGGTAAGTTTGTGATCAGCCATGTGCAGGATCTCTCGGATCCCGGCCTCGGCGGCTATTACCTGGCCTCCGCTGCGGATCAAATGTGGATCTCGCCGGGCGGATTTATCTTCAGCCAAGGTGTCGGTTCGACTGGCACTTATTTCAAGGGCACGCTCGACAAGCTCGATTCAAGCGCGCAAGTGCTCAATTATTACGAATACAAGAGTGCGGCCTTTCCGTTCGTGAACACAGGGCCGACTGATGCCGAACGGGAAGAGAATCTGCGGTTGATCACCACCGTGTTCGAATCTTTCACTGGCGCGATTGCCAACTCGCGCGATATGACGCGGGACCAATTCGTGAGCCTGTTGAAGGGTCCCTACACGGGCGAAGAGGCCGTAAAGATGGGCTGGGTCGACAAGGTCGGCTTCGAGTCCGAGGCGGAGGACGCGGCCAAGAAGCGCGCGGGCTCGGATGGCGATCCAGTCGATATTGCTGACTACGCGCAGAAAAAAGGCAGCCCCTATAAATCGGGCGCGGTGATCGCCTTTATTCAAGGCCAAGGCGAAATCGTTGATGGCGAGGCGCGACCTAGCTTCCTCGGATCCACCAATCAGTTCGGAGGCGACACGGTCGCCGACGCGTTCGAAGACGCAGTCAAGGACAATGACGTCAAAGCTATTGTGTTCCGCGTCAACTCGCCGGGTGGCTCGCCGACAGCGTCTGACCAGGTGTGGAACGCGGTTGCGCGCGCCCGTGCGAAAGGCAAGCCGGTCGTTGTCGACATGTCGGGCGTTGCTGCCTCCGGCGGTTATTGGATCTCGATGAACGCCGACAAGATCATCGCCGAGCCATCGACCATCACCGGCTCGATCGGCGTCGTCGGCCTCAAATTCGTGCTCAAAGGCCTTTACGACAAGCTCGGCGTGACCACGAGCGAGCTGTCGGTCGGCGGCGACAAGCAATTCATGTTCTCCGACCAGCATCCATTCACGCCGGAGGAGTGGCTCGCCTATCGCAAAGTGTTCGATACGACTTATGGAACTTTCGTGAGCAAGGTTGCAGCCGGCCGCAAGCTGCCCCTCGACACCGTGAAGGACATTGCGCGCGGGCGCGTGTGGTCCGGGACGGATGCCAAGGATCGCGGCCTCGTCGATGCGATTGGCGGGCTGAAAGTGGCGATCGCATCGGCGAAAGACCTTGCGCATATCGCCAAGGACGCACCGGTGCAGCTCAAATCATTCCCACCGGAAAAGAGCTTCATTGAACAGTTGTTCACGGCCTTCGGTGCCTCAGCCGACGTCGCACATTCGCTCGGCGTTTTTGCCGAGGTGATGAAGCTGCAGCCGACGACCGAAGTTATCAACGCTTTGAAGGCGCGCGAAGCTCAGGGAACCGATCCAGTCAGTGCGCGCATGGCGCCAATAACGGTTCATTAGGTTCAGATGCGCAGAAGCAAACGGCGCCGCGTGAAAGCGGCGCCGTCTTTGCGTGAACTATGGCCTGCTTAGCTTTCCGCGACAGATGCGAAGGCGCAAGATCGACGGCCAGCCGCCATCCCGCTTGCCGGGGCGGACGGTGGATTTGGAATGGGGAGCTTTAGAGGACCGATGCGAGATAGGCCGGTACGGCGAGCACTGCTGGAGTGTCGCCTATCTTGATCGTTGCATGGTTGGCTTCGGCGAGCCGGTCAAGACGCACCAGGGCGAAGGCGATGCCGGATCGTCCGCCTACGACATTTCCGAGTTCGCGGCCATCGGCCGTGACATGGGCATCGGGAGCTGGCCCGGATGAAACGTGAAATGGCAGCAAGCGCTTCTTGAGCTCGGCCTTACGCTTCATGCGGGAGGTCAATTCCTGGCCGACATAGCAGCCCTTCTTGAAATCGACGCCGTGCAATTCCTCAGCGTTGGCTTCGAGCAAGAACAGTTTCTCGATGCCAAGCTCGCTCGCTCCCTGCGGCACGCCCAGCGCAATTCGGTCGGCGTCATAGCCATCTTCACTTGCCTCAATCGCGCTCGACACAAGGAGCTCGGCGCGAAGATCATCGCTTTGTCCATAAGCGCGCAGGCCCAGCTGAGCATGACGCGGATCGTCGATCATCAAGGGAGGTTTCGGCAGCTGGGCATTGGTGCGATCGCCGAAGACAGCAACGATGTCCATAACGACGGGCTCTATCGCGACTTTGGCACGCAAGCGGTAAAGCTTCAGCTTCCTGATCAGCTCATCGCGGCGCGATGCCTCAATATCGAGCAGATAGCCGCCGTGGTGATCGCTGAGCACGATGAAGTCGAATTGGATCTTGCCTTGCGCGGAGAGTAGCGCCGCAAAGATCGCGCTTCTTTCACCGATCTTTTCGATGTCGTTGCTGATCAAGCCTTGCAGAAAGGTCTTCGCTTCTTCGCCGGAAACGCGAATAACCGAACGTGAGGGCAAAACGGCAAAGCGAAGGGCCATGGAATCGCGCGTCTCTTAGGCTAACGCATCGATATAGGTGCGTGAGCGCCGAACACCACGGCTTTAGCACTCAAGGAAGTCTACTGCTAGCAGCTAATGCAGAGTAATCTCGGCGCCGAAGTGGCGAAGCTCGAAGCGCGACAGCAATGGCGCCGCGGCAACGCGCACGGAATGCAGCTTGCCGTCTAAAGTATCCTGCCAAAACTCCAGAAACTTATGCAGTTCCGGGAATTTCGGCGCGAGATCAAGCGCCTGCCAGATATAGGTTTGGAGGACGGCGGGATGATCAGGCATGTGATAGAGAATTTCGGCGGTCGTTAGACGATAGCCGGTGAGCTGACTACGCAGACGTGTCATAAGGCACCCACTTGAAAAAACGCTCCAAGCGCCAGATGGCTTTAATAACGCTCGCCTTACTCCTCCGGTTTCCGGTTCGGCCAGCATTTTTCCTCAATGAATCAAAAGGCTAGCCCAGCTTTTTTGACTTGTCGATAATTTTGCACAAACAGTTTTAATG
>JBAQHC010000097.1:0-2019 GCA_049288095.1 Alphaproteobacteria bacterium
GTGCTCGCCTGTGCCGGCTTGGGTGGCGCCGTGCGCTGAGGCGCCGGTTCGGACGCTTCGGCCGTAGCATCCGCATCATCTGGGCGGCCGGGTGAGCGGAAACGCCCGGTTTGGGCGACCCGCTCGAGAAGGCCCGGCATGCCCTTGCGCGGCGCCGGGCGCGGCGGCTGTTGAGCCTGCGCCGAAGGCGTCTGAGCCGGCTCACGCCGTGTCAACGCAATATCAGCCGCGGGTTCATATTCCGAGCGAACGTCAGCCGAAATACGGAAATCGCTGCTATAGCCCGCACCGCTGGTGCTGGCGAATTCGCGCGCCTGGGCGATCAGCTCGTTGACGGGCTGAGGCGCCGGCTTCATCGGACGAACCTGAGGCGAGCCGAGCGGCTGGGTGAGTGGAACCGGGCGCGGCGCTTGTTGCGTAGCCACCGGCTCGATCGAACGCACCGGCGGCGGGACGTCCTGCACCATGCGTGGCGGCGGCATCGCGCCACGGGCTGGCGGGCGAAGCGGCATCTCGACTTGGCTGTTCTCGACATCGATGCCGGTAGCAACGACCGAGACACGCAGCGCGCCCTCAAGCTCTGGATTGAAGCACGAGCCGACAATGATGTTCGCGTCGGGATCGACTTCGGCGCGAATACGGTTCGCCGCTTCATCGACCTCGAACAGCGTCATATCCGGGCCGCCGGTAATGTTGATCAGCACGCCGCGCGCGCCCTTCATCGAAACTTCGTCGAGCAGCGGGTTGGAGATCGCGGCTTCGGCAGCTTCGATGGCGCGCTTGTCGCCTCTGCCTTCGCCGGTGCCCATCATCGCCTTGCCCATCTCGTTCATCACCGTGCGAACATCAGCGAAGTCGAGATTGATCAGGCCCGGCAGAACCATGAGGTCGGTGATGCCGCGCACGCCGCAATGAAGCACTTCATCGGCCATCGCGAAAGCTTCAGCGAATGTCGTCTTCTCGTTGGCGATGCGGAACAGATTTTGGTTCGGGATGACGATGAGCGTATCGACATGGCGCTGCAGCTCTTCGATCGCTGACTCTGCAATGCGCAAGCGCTTGGCACCTTCGAATTGAAACGGCTTGGTGACGACACCGACCGTCAAAATGCCTTGATCGCGCGCGGCTTTGGCGATGACCGGCGCCGCACCAGAGCCCGTGCCGCCGCCCATGCCCGCCGTGATGAACACCATGTGCGCGCCAGCGAGATTCTCGACGATCTCATCAAGCGACTCTTCCGCTGCGGCACGCCCGACCTCAGGCCGCGCGCCGGCGCCTAAGCCTTGCGTGATATGCGCGCCCATCTGGATCTTGCGCTCGGCCTTGGAGCCTTGCAGCGCCTGCGCGTCCGTGTTGGCGACGACGAAATCGACGCCCTCGAGCTCCGACTTGATCATGTTGGTGACGGCGTTGCCGCCCGCGCCGCCAACACCGAAGACCGTGATCTTCGGGTGGAGTTCCAAACTCGCCGGAACGCGCAGATTGATCGACATTCATGCCCTCCAAGGCGTTTTTAGATGTGTTCAGGAAAGCGCCCGCACCGGGCGATCCCATTTACGATCCGGCAAGAACGGTTAAGAGATGCTTAACCACCAATTATTTCGTTAAACCATCGCCCGATTCGGCCAATTTGATGAGTGCCTTTCCGCGACTCAGCGTGACTATCCACTAAAAGAGCGTCGGCTGGACCATGAACCAAGTAACTCAACAGCCCGGCAACTGTTGAAAACGCCGGGCCTGACGCTGCATCGGGCAATCCTGTCAGCCGGATCGGCCGGCCCAGGCGCACTTGCTTACCCAGTATTCGCGCAGCGGTTTCCTTTACGCCGTTGAGCTGGCTAGCCCCGCCGGTCAACACCACATTGCGGCCCGCCATCTTGGAAACGCCGGCATCCTCCAAGAGATCACGCGCCAGCTCGAGCGTCTCCTCGATGCGCGGGCGAATGATGCTCGTCAGCATCGAGCGCGGGACTTGATGGACAGCGTCAGGATCATCCTCGCCGATCAAAGGCACAGTGA
>JBAQHC010000098.1:0-3387 GCA_049288095.1 Alphaproteobacteria bacterium
GCGCTTGCCCTTGAAGAAGAAGCCGTCGCAGGTCGCGCACGCCGAAACGCCAAAGCCTTGGAATTTCTGCTCGCTCGGAATGCCGAGCCAGCGCGCCTGCGCGCCGGTCGATATGATCAGCGCATCACACACATAGGTGTCACCGGAATCACCCGTGAGGCGGAACGGCCGCTGCGAGAGATCGACCTTGGTGATCGTGTCGGCGATGATCCGTGTACCGACATGTTCGGCCTGGGCCTTCATCTGCTCCATGAGCCAGGGGCCCTGGATCACTTCGGCAAAGCCGGGATAGTTCTCGACGTCGGTGGTGATGGTGAGCTGGCCGCCCGGCTGCAGCCCTGCCACGAGAACCGGCTCGAGCATCGCGCGCGCGGCGTAAATGGCCGCGGTGTAGCCCGCAGGCCCCGAGCCCAAAACCAAGACCTTGGCGTTGATCGTGTTCGCCATTCTTCCACTTCCTGCTTGAGAGACAGGGCTCCTAATTAGGGTGCGGGAGGCACCGCCGCAAGGCGGCAAAGCTCACACCCTTGCGCCTGGCAAAGGATCTAAACACCAAGATCACCAAGGAGCACAAAGAACACAGAGCCCAATGGATCGGTGTCCTTCGTGGCGTCTTCGTGTCCTTCGTGTTTCAATTGCTGATAGACCCGGGATGGAGAGCCAAAAAATGACCGTAAAGATCACCCCGCATAATCCCTGGACCTGGCAGGACCGGTTTCAATTCTCGCAATCGCTCGCCGTCACGGGGGCGGAGCGCACGATCTATGTGGCCGGTCAGGTCTCGGCCGATGCCGACGGCAAGCTGATGCACCCCGGCAATATGGCGGCGCAAATCGAGCAGGCGATGAATAATGTCGAAGCTGTACTGAAATCGGCGGGCGTGACGCTCGCCCACGTCGTACGGCTCAATTTTTATGTCACGGATATGAAGGCGTTTATGGCGAACCACCACGTGCTCACCGAGCGGCTGAAGCGCGCGAACGCAAAGCCGCCCGGCTGCGCCATCGGCGTCGCGGCGCTCTATTCTCCCGACGCGTTCATCGAGATCGAAGCCACGGCCGTTGCGTGATCCCGTCGAGGACACGGGCACGCGCTAACATCGAAGGAGGAGCGGCATGATCGCGAGTTTGCGAAACTGGATCTGCGCGTTCGGGCTCGCTGGCGTCGCGCTTGCGGCTTCAGCCCCCACTAGTCTTGCCGCCGCGCCGGAGACGAAAACAGACCCCGCGATTGCCGCGCTCGAAGCACGCATCCGCTCCGGCGATCCCCCCAATGTGCACAGCTTCATCATCATGCAGCACGATAAGACGCTCGCCGAATGGTATTTCACGGGGCCCGACGAAATTCGCGGCTTTCCGATCGGCGCGGTCAAGTTCGATAGAGAGACGCTTCACGACCTGCGCTCGGTGAGCAAGAGCATTGTCGGGCTTTTGCTCGGCATCGCCCTCAATGACGGCGCCATCAAGAGTCTCGATCAGCCAGTGCTCGACTATTTTCCAGAATATGCGGACCTTCAGACGAGGGAGCGTCGCAAGATCCTATTGAGGCATCTCCTCACAATGACCTCCGGCCTGCATTGGAACGAATCCTCGGTGCCGTACAAAGATCCGAGCAATATGGAAACGGCGATGACCTTCGTCCCCGACCGTTTCCGCTACATTCTAGAGCAACCGATCGATGCGCCGCCCGGCACGAAGTGGCGCTATAGCGGCGGAGACGTCGAGCTCGCAGCGGAGGTGATCGTGCGCGCCACCAAGACGCCGCTCGATGTCTACGCCTATGAAAAGCTATTTGCGCCGCTCGGGATTAAGAGATTCGACTGGATCAAGGATCTCAAGGGAGTTCCGATTGCCGATTCGGGGCTACGCCTTACGCCGGAGGGTATGGCAAAGATCGGCCTTCTCATGCTGCACAAGGGCCGCATCGGCGGTCGGCAAATCGTGCCGGCGGCCTGGGTAGACGCCTCGCTGACGCCGCACGCGACAACGGACGACACTTCACCCTGCGGCTCCAAGTACGGCTTTCTGTGGTGGATCGGCCCCGTCTGCGCGACAAATCCCAACGGCTGGGTCGCGGCCTTCGGCTATGGCGGACAACACATCGTATTGTCGCCTGCGAAGGATGCGCTCGTTGTCGTGACGGCCGGCCTCTATGACGATTCACACGAGGACGACATTGACAAGCTCACCAGCGCAGCCTTCAAAGCCTTGGCGCCATCGGACGTTCGCGCTACGCAGCAGCCTTGAGTTTCAGATCCTTCGCGGCGCCTTTGAGGTAAGCGAGCATCGTATCGGCATCGGAAACTTCGAACGGATCGGTTTCGCAATTGTCGGCAAAGCCTGGCTCGGCGAACAGCTTCTTGATCTCGCCGTTATCGATGAATGCCGAATAGCGCCACGAGCGCAGGCCGAAGCCGAGATTATCCTTGTGCACCAGCATGCCCATCTTGCGGGTGAATTCGCCCGAGCCGTCGGGGATGAGCTTGATGTTCTTCACGCCGAGATTTTTGCCCCACTGGTACATGACGAACGCGTCATTGACCGAGAGGCAATAGATCTCGTCGACGCCGAGCTTCTTGAACTCGTCGTAGAGCTCGTCATAGCGCGGCAGATGGGTGGAGGAGCAGGTCGGCGTGAAGGCACCCGGCAGCGCGATCAGCACCACCCGCTTGCCGTTGAACAGCTCTGACGAGGTCACGTGCTGCCAGCGGAACGGGTTCGGCCCGCCGACGCTCTCGTCGCGGACACGGGTCTTGAAGGTCACTTCGGGGACGCGCATGGGCGGATTAGCTCCATAATTGATGTTGTTATCTCATATTCTGGAATTAATCTAAGAACTACTCGCAACCCTTTCAAGCCCCTTTCCTGCGACTGAATGGACCAAATGCCAGCCCTGAACGGACCCGCAAGCGTTAAGCGCAGTTCAGTTATTGAGGCGCAGCATTCCATCATCGTTTGCAGTATCGCGGAACGTCCTCGCCATGCGGGCAACCATAGTAATCTTGCTCATAGTTGTCGGCGTATTGGCCTGGCAGTTATATGCAAACGAGCAGAGCCGTCCGTCGCAGCGGGTTACCGCCGAATCAGCTAAGTCCGAGCTTGAAGCGCTACAACTACAGAAATTGTGCGCCGACGAAGCTGAGAAACGATGGCATGCGGGCTGGCCCAATCCGACGGCCATCGATTCGTACGAAAGCCATTACGACACTCAACTGCGCAAGTGCTTCATGTCCACATACTCCCGGGTCGGCGAGACGGTTGATGAAGAGTTGTTCGACGCGTTTGGTGGCACTGTTTACGGTGAGTTTCTTCACGATAATATGGCGGGTACGCGATACTGCCGTTTGATGGATCCAACCAAATCCGAACAGCCGTGCAAGTCCGAGAA
>JBAQHC010000099.1:0-9283 GCA_049288095.1 Alphaproteobacteria bacterium
CTGCATGACCTTGCCGTTGACACGCGTCTGGAGGCGCCAGCCCTTTGCCGGATCGCCGGTCTCGTCGGCCGTGATGATCGGCCCCATCGGGCCGGAGCGGTCGCCATTCTTGCCAGGCGTCCATTGCGATGTGTGGCGCTGGAAGGCCCGCGCGGTAATGTCGTTGAAGTTGCAATAGCCGAGAACGTAGTCGAGCGCTTTCTCCTTCGGCACATTGGTCGCCTGCTTGCCGATGATGACGCCGAGCTCGCCCTCGTAATCCATCGTCTCGTGAATGCAGGGCACGGGCGTGCCGCCGGAGACCAGCGAGGCGGTCCAGCGGCCGAAAATGGTTGGGTAGTCCGGCACTTTGGCGCCGCCTTCCGCGGCATGGGCGTGATAGTTGAGGCCGACGCAGAGCACACGGGCGGAGGGCGTGACCGCGGGGCGTTCCTCGATGTCCGAAAGCGCAATCGTTCCGGTTTTCGCCGCCCGGGCCGTCGCAAGATTGGCCGGCAAGTCGGTGTAAAACGCGCTCGCTTCCGCGATCGGCGCAACCTTGTCGCCTAAGACGACGCCGATCATGGTCTGCCGCCCCTGCTTGAAGCCGATGAGTTTCATGCTGTTCTCCCTTGGCCTTCGCCCTTGCCCGTTTCTACCCCGCCGCCCTAATCGGCGCTAGGCGCTGTGCGCAGCTCGCGCTCGGGCGCAAGGCGCGCCGGATCCGGATGGCGGGGCCGGAACAGCTGGCCATGCTCGGTCCAAAACACGATGAGGAGGCTGCCCACACTGAGCGCGACAAACCCCGTCAACAGCGGAGTGACGGTCCCGTTGAAGCTCTGGCCGATCGTGAGCCCACCGGCCGCGCCTATGAGCGTCATATAGAAGCCGATGAACGACGAGGCCGTACCAGCAATGTCACCCAAGGGCTCCATCGCCATGGCGTTGAAGTTTGGCACCGTGAGGCCAAATAACAGGAAGCTCAGCGTCAGCATGGAGCTGAAAAACCAAAGCGGCGGGTGGCCATTGGTGACGACCGCGACGGCAAGCTGAACCGTAGAGACGGCGATGAAGCCGCAGATCGTCGTGTGCGAGATACGCCGCGTACCCAGGCGCCGTACCAGGCGCGAATTGAGAAACGCCGCAAAGCCTTGCCCGACAACGACGCTTGCGAAGATCAGCGGAAACAAATTGCCGAGATGATAGACGTCAGACTCGAATATTTGGTCCGCCGAGCCGACATAACCCATGACGCAGCCAAACATCAGGCCTTGCGCAGTCGAATAGCCGATCGAGACGCGCGTGGTGACGACCTTCTTGAAGGCTTGGGTAATCGCCTGAACCGAAATCGGCCGGCGAAACTCCGGGTGCAAGGTCTCTGGCATGCGCAAGGCAAACCAAACAATCACTAGGCCTGAACTCACCAGCATGCTCGCAAAGATTGTGTGCCAGGTCCCGAGCTTCAGGAACATGTCGCCAATGGCAGGCGCCACCATCGGCACCATGATGAAGATCATCAGTGCGAAGGACATGACTCGCGCCATTTCGCGGCCGGCATAGCGGTCACGCACAATGGCGAGCGAGATCACTCGCGTTGAGGCCGCGCCGACGCCTTGGATCACGCGGGCCGCAAGCAACACCTCAAAACTTGGAGCGAAAGTCGCGAGCACGCTGCCGGCGAAATAGATTGAGAGCCCACCCAAGACTGCCGAGCGCCTGCCGATGCGGTCCGCGATCGGGCCGTAGACGATCATCATGGTCGCCATCGAGACCATGTAGACATAGATGACGAGTTGAACGCGGTTCGCTGGCTCGAGCGAAAATGTCTTGGCGATCGGCCCAAATGCCGGCAGTAAATTGTCAATCGAGAGAGAGGAGACCGCCATCAGTGACGCGATGAGCATCACGAACTCGGGGAACGGCGGCGACGCCTTTTTGTTCATCTCATGCAAGGGCGCGGGTCCGTCCAGCTCGACTCTCAGGCTTGCGCCGAAACGACTTCCGCCCGGCTGACAGGAACATAATTCGCTCGAGAACAAATGAAACGCTCGCCTTCCGCGGGCTCGTCAACGCAAGCCGTGTCAAATCCGCGCGGGACTCAAAGGTAAACAAGCCGTCAACTCGATTTCGGTTCTAAGCCTGGAAACTGGCATCCTTGAGGCCGGGCGTCAGTGATGCGAATCACTCCGCCGTTGAAAGCCTTGGCGATTGGCGCGGGGAGCGCAGCCCTTGGGAGGCAGCCTGACGCAAGTATCGAGAGTGCGGTCCGATCAAGGTCGAGGGGATTAAGCCCGCGGCAACTACCGCCCGACACCCTTGCACGGTAGTCTTGATTCGACCGAAACCAGTGGCGACGAGGTACACTTGCGATCCCGCGCTTGCAAAATTGTCGCGACATTGGGCCCGTCAAGTGACTCGCCTGATCGTTTGATCATGCTCATTGAAGCAGGAGTCGATTGCTTTCGCCTGAACTTCAGCCACGGCGAAAGGGATGAACACGCGCGCCGGATCGCGGCCATCCGCAAGGCCGAGCAACATTTCGACAAGCCGGTCGCGATCATTGCCGATCTTCAGGGGCCCAAAATCAGGGTGGGCAAGCTGGTCGGCGACAGCGTGCGCTTGCGCACCGGCGAGATCGTCAGGCTCGAAGCCTCCGACAAGCCGGGCGATGCGGGCATGCTCCGCCTCCCGCATCCGGAGCTTGTCGCGGTCCTCGAGAAAGGCGACGTGTTAAAGCTTGATGACGGACGCCTGCAGCTAACGGTTGTCGGAAAGAGCGACGGCACTATCGAGGCCAAGGTTGATTTTGGCGGCGAACTCAAGAGCAACAAAGGCATCAATGTTCCGACGCGCCGCATCCCGATTTCGGCGCTTACCGAAAAAGATCGCGAGGATCTGGCATTTGCGCTGGAGCACAAGGTCGACCTCATTGCGTTGAGCTTTGTGCAAACGCCGCATGATGTGCGCGAGGCACGCGCTCTCGTGGGGGGCAAAGCGGGAATTCTTTCGAAGATTGAAAAGCCGTCGGCGCTTGAACATTTGAAGGAAATCGTTGCTGAGTCCGATGCTATTATGGTTGCGCGCGGCGACCTCGGCGTTGAGCTTCCACCGGAGCGTGTGCCGATAGCCCAGCGGCAGATCATTCGTACTGCGCGCGCCGCCGGCCGGCCCGTGATCGTTGCAACCCACATGCTTGAATCCATGGTCAGCGCGGCGACGCCGACGCGCGCGGAAGCTTCGGACGTTGCGACGGCCGTCTACCAGGGCGCCGATGCGGTGATGCTATCTGCCGAGTCGGCAGTGGGCCGCCACCCGCAAACCGTCGTTGCCATCATGGACCGCATCATCAAGGCCGTGGAGTCCGATCCCGACCACTGGGCGGGCCTGCTTCGCGATATGGCAATTCCGGAGCCCACAACCGCTGACGCGATCGCATTGTCTGCACGCGAGATTGCCCACGTGCTGAGTTGCGCCTCAGTCGTCGCCTACACAATGACAGGATCAACAGCATTGCGGCTGGCACGCGAGCGGCCACAATGCGGTGTGATCGGCATGACGCCGCTTATCGAGACCGCGCGCCGGCTCTGTCTGTCTTGGGGTGTACGGAGCATCGTTACCCCTGACGCATCGAGCGTCGAGGATATGGTCTCCAAGGCAGAGGCGGTGGTGCGCGATCTTGGAGTTGCCAAGACGGGCGATCGCATTGTCATCACTGCAGGAATTCCCTTCGGAAGGCCCGGGAAAACCAACACGATTCGCATTTCACGGCTCGATTAGGCCCTCTCACTTCGTGTGCCGGCCGTGCGCCGCTCCCCCATCGGCCCTGTCGCAGAAGCCTGCGGCGGCCATGGCTGCTGGTTCCCGAGGCCAGTTTTCTGGCCCGCCTGCCCAATACTTCGGATGAGTGTGACGAGCGCTGCGTTGTCGCACGGCGGCAGATATGGTGCCCTCAGGCAAGCAAGTTTTCTTCATTAAGCAGCATGGCGCGCTCCGTTGCTCATACACATGTGCGATGAAACATGTAGATGAGCGGGTTTGGTTCGCAGTCAGCCGCCAAAGAGAGTGTTCGGCAGGTCTCGAAAAATGGATTCTTCAGCACGCACCAGTTTTCTCGTCCGCAGCATGCATATGCAGCTGGCGGGCTTAATTGAGCAGGAGCTCAAGAAACTGTCGCTCACCAATGGCCAGTACACCGTGCTCAGCACAATCGCGCGGCGCAGTGGCTCTTCTTCCGCAGAAATTGCGCGCAGGCTTCGTGTGAAGCCGCAAGCGCTCAATGAATTCATTCCGCCGTTCGAACAACGCGGATTGATCATGCGGCGCGGTCACCCGGATAATCGGCGCATATTGTGCGTGTTCTTGACCCCGGAAGGGCAGCAGCTGCTGAAGCTGTGCGACGAGGCAGTCGATCGGCTGGAGGAAGAGCTATTCGCTGGGCTCAGCCACGAAGAGCTTTCGACCTTCAGGAATACGACGGCCAAAATCGTTGACGCGATGTCGAGCTTTGATTCGGCCGGTGATCGTTCGGAGGATGAGCCAGAGCAGCGGCAGCGCGCCGAACCCATTCGTGTGGCGCGCGGCTTCGACTGATCAATGGGAGGAGGCACGTTCCATAGCGGCCCCTCTTGAATCCTCGGGAAAATACGTAATTTCCTTGCCGCCCCCCGCGTCTAGACTAAGCTAGAGTGAGGAGGAGGCCCCCATGTTCAAAAACATTCTCATACCAACCGACGGCTCGCCGCTGTCCGATCAGGCAATTGCCTATGGCGCCGGGTTCGCCAAGGAAATCGGCGCGCGCGTGACCGTTGTCATGGTCACGACGCCATTTCCGTTGATCCTCACAAATCCCGGGTTTGCGCCAATTCCTGAAGGGTATCAGGAGCAATATCAGGCCGCAGCCCGCGAGGCTCTGCAGCGCACAAAGGACGCGATGAAAGCCAAAGGCTTCGACTGCAACGCGGTGCAAATCGAGCACGAGAGCATTCACCAGGGCATTATCGATACCGCCAAGAAAGAAAAGTGCGACCTTATCGTGATGGCATCACATGGCCGCCGTGGCCTCTCCGCCGTCGTTCTCGGCAGCGAGACGCTCAAGGTGCTGACCCACAGCGCCATCCCCGTCCTCGTCTATCGCGCTTCGGCCTAGGTCTCAGCGCGAGAACGTCCCGAAAGGCACGACCTTATTATCGGCGTCATGGCCGATATCGGCTCGCCCGAGATATTTGATGCCTGCGGTCTTGCACCAATGCCGCGCGACCTCCTCTTCGGTTTGAGCGAAATCAGGCGTGTTGGGGAGGATGTCGCTGCATCGCCCCAGCTTGATACCGGCGACCCCACGAATATTAGCATTGCTCGTGATGTGAAACAGTGAGCGGTCGATCCGGTACATCTGCTCGGAGACTTCCTCGAGCATCAGCACATGACCGGAAAGATCGGGCGCGAAGGGCGTGCCCAACAGCTCGCTCAGCACGGTGATGTTAAAGGCAGCGGTTTTCACGCCTGCTGTCACCGTTGGCTCGAGCCCGGAATCATCTTGGCCCACGAGATAATTGAGAGCTCGCCGGATAGCCGCAGCGCCACTCGTCCGTCTTACATCGGAAGGCATCGGACCATGAACCGAATGTCCGATTCCGTTGGCGTAAAGCGCTGCAAGCAGGAACCCCGCGTCGCTGTAGCCGAGATAGATCTTGTTGCGGGCAGCTGATGACAGCCGCGGAAGCAGGGTTTCCACGATCCGGCACGAGCCATATCCCCCGCGCGCGAACCACAAGACGTCAACGCTTGCGTCGTTGGCGATTTTGACGAAGGCCTGAAGCCGCGCCTCGTCATCGCCGGCGAAATGGCCGTGCGAGAGAAAGCATTGCGGATGGAAAACGATCTCGACCTTGTCGGGATGGTCCAACCGCGCGATCTCCAGAACGGCGTCGGCGACCGCAGGCTCGATACGTGAGCCTGGCGCCACGACGCCGATCTTTATTTTCCGTTTATTCATGCAATCTCGCCGATACTGCCTGGCTTGTCAGACATAAAAGCGCCAACTAGCTTCGCCCGATGAATCCCAACCCACTCTATTTCTTCTGCGGCATTGGCGGGAGCGGAATGCTACCGCTTGCGCTCATTGTGCACGCCAAAGGTTACGAGGTTGCTGGCTCCGACCGCTCGCTCGATCAGGGGCGCACGGCCGCGAAGTTTGAATTTTTACGCCGCCGCGGTATTCCGCTCTTCGCACAAGACGGCAGCGGCATTAAGCGCGCTGACCTCATCCTCGTGACCTCGGCGGCAGTCGAGGAGACGGTGCCCGACATCCAGGCGGCGCGTCGCCTCGGCGCCAAACTGATGACGCGAGCCCAGCTTTTGGCCGAGCTCTTCAACGCTAGTGCTTGCGGCATCGCGGTCGGCGGAACGAGCGGTAAATCGACGACGACCGGTATGATCGGCTGGATCTTGAGCCGAGTTGGCCGCGAGCCCACAATCATGAACGGTGCCGTGATGAAGAACTTCACGACGAGCGATGTGCCGTTCGCCAGCGCAGTTGTCGGCAAGGGTGAAGCATTCGTCAGCGAGGTTGACGAGAGCGATGGCTCGATTGCTCTTTATACGCCGCGCGTTGCCGTGCTCAACAATATCGCGCTCGATCACAAGTCGATGGATGAGTTACGCACGCTGTTTCGCGCATTCATCGACAAGGCCGAGATTGCGGTGCTCAATCTCGACAATGATGAAACGGCCGCGCTCGTGCGGTCGAACAAGAGCCGCACGTTGACTTACAGCCTTATTAATCGCGATGCGGATCTGTTTGCTTCAAAGCTCGTGCCTGCTCCTGATGGAATCTCGTTCGAAGCGACCGAGCGCGGTTCAGGCACAAGCGTACAAATTCGCATGCGTGTTCCTGGCCGCCACAATGTTATGAACGCACTCGCCGCGCTGGCCGCCGCGCGTGCTGGTGGTGTGCCGCTAAGGGATGCCGCTAATGCGCTTGGCGAATTCGCGGGCATCAAACGCCGTTTTGAGATCGTCGGGACGGCAAGTGGCATCACCGTAATCGACGATTTCGCCCACAACCCGGACAAAATCACGGCGACCCTCACCACATTGCACGATTTCCCGGGCCGGCTCTTGGTCATGTTCCAGCCGCATGGCTACGGCCCTTTGAAGCTCATGGGCGACGCTCTTATCGAGACTTTCGCGGGCCATCTTGCGCCCGATGATCTTCTCATCATGCCGGCGCCGGTTTATTTCGGCGGCACCGTCGATCGGAGTGTGACAAGCGAGGATATTGCGCGCGGCGTGCGTGAGAAGGGGCGGGAGGCTCGCGCATTTCCCGACCGCGCGGCCTGCGGCGAGGCGCTTTTGCGCGCGGCCCGTTCCGGGGACCGGATCGTGATCATGGGCGCGCGGGACGATACGCTTTCCCAATTTGCCGAGGAGCTGGTTGCGGCGCTCGGGAAGGGGTCTAAGCGGGCGGTCGCAGGAATTTGACTTCGCGCGCTGGCCATTCAACCATAAGCAGCTTCAGCCGCGCTGATTGCCGCGGTCCTATTCAGCCAGATCCACTGGCGCCTTTCGGGGGAGACTTGCCGTGCCCACTCGTTTGTCTTTGAAGCTAACAGCCTTTGCCTCCGTTGCATTGTGCGGAGCCGCGCTTGCGGTCACACTGGGCGACCCACTTGCCCCGGTGGGGATTGGCAAACAGCCTGCGAGCGCGCCGGAAAAGCCGGTGACCGAAACGCTCTTCGGCACCAAGGTGACGGATCCGTACCGTTACATGGAGAAGCTCGATAAGGGCACGCTTGATTGGATGAAGGCGCAGGGCACTTACACGCGCAGCGTTTTCGATGCAATTGGCCCGCGCAAAGCGCTCTTGAAGCGCATGGCCGATTTGGGCGCGAGCTTTGGCTTTGTTCAAAGCTATCAAACCTATGGCGGCAGACAGTTCTTTGAGGAGCGCGTGCCTGGCTCCGACAATTTCGACCTTATGGTCAAAGACGGAAAAGGTGAGCGCAAGCTCGTCGACGTTGCCGCGTATCGCGCGGCGCATGGCGGCAAGCCTTATGCCATTAGCTTCTACCAACCGTCCTTTGATGGCAGCAAAGTTGCCGTTGGTATTTCCCAGGGCGGCTCCGAGGATGCTTCGACATTTGTTTACGATGCGGCGAGCGGCGCGCAAATTGCGGGCCCGGTTGATCGCACGCAGTTCGGCATCATCGCCTGGAGCGAGGATGGCAAGACGATCTATCTCAATCGTCTCATCAAGATGAAGCCAAGTGATCCGCCTACGGAAAAGTACCTCAACTCGACAATTCAAACCTGGGATTTGAAGGCCGAGCCGCGTGATCTTCTGGGCGGCACTAGCGGCCACGGCCCCCATTTTACGCCGATCGAGAACCCCGCTCTTGCAATCTCGCCCAAATCGCCGAATGCCGTCTTGCTCAATGTCAACGGTGTTCAAAACGAGTGGAAGATCTACACGGTTCCGGTGGGTGCGGCGAGCAATCCGGATGCCAAATGGCAGTTGCTTGCGGATCGGAGCGACAACGTCACAAATATGGATATGCGCGGAGATGAGATATTCCTCTTGTCTCATCAAGATGCGCCGACATTTAAGGTGCTCTCTCTTAAGGCCGGTCAGAAGCTTGCCGATGCCGCCACCTTGGTGCCGGCGCAGCCGGGCCGCATCATTCAATCGATTCACGCGGCGTCCGATGCGCTTTACGTCGTCGCGCGCGAGGGCATCTACTCGCACATCCTGAGGATCCCGGCAGGCTCGACGAAGATTGAAGAGATCGCGCTGCCGATCAAAGGCGATGTCTCCGAGTCCTTCACTGATCCGCGCGCGCCCGGCATTACAGTCAATCTCGAAAGCTGGGCATTGCCGCCGACGATCTATGCCTATGACCCCAAGGCAAAGAAGTTCGTTGATCAGAAGCTCGGCATAAAGCCGGCCTTTGATTCTTCGGCATTCGCAGTGAAGGATATCGAGGCAACGGCCAAGGACGGCACGAAAGTGCCGCTGACTTATGTTTCGCTCGCAAGCGCCAAAGGCCCGCAAATTGCGCTGCTTGATGCCTACGGCTCCTATGGCATTTCACAGCTGCCGGGGTTCAGTCCGCGGCTCGCCACGTTCATGCAGGAAGGCGCTGCCTACGCCGAGTGCCATGTACGTGGTGGGGGTGAGTTAG
The DNA here is from genome assembly GCA_049288095.1 of Alphaproteobacteria bacterium. Lineage (GTDB taxonomy): Bacteria > Pseudomonadota > Alphaproteobacteria > CAWBKL01 > CAWBKL01 > CAWBKL01. The sequence continues at coordinate 9,159 of JBAQHC010000099.1, forward strand.
GGGAAGCCTGGCGGCTTGCCGGCAAGGACGACAAGAAGGCGAACACGTGGAACGACCTCATCGCTTGCGGCGAAGACTTGATCGCGCGCGGTCTCACAACGAAGGACAAGCTCTTTATAATCGGC
>JBAQHC010000100.1:0-3035 GCA_049288095.1 Alphaproteobacteria bacterium
TGGTTCGACATCGCGAAGTTTCCGGTTGCGCGCTTCGAGACCAAATCGTTCAAGGATTTGGGGCGCGGCAAATACGAGGCCGCAGCAAATCTCACAATCAGGGGCGTGACCAAGGAGGTGGTTTTTCCGTTCAGCTTGGCCATCAAGGGCAAGGTTGCCAAGATGACGGGCTCGCTTGCGCTCCTGCGAACCGACTACGGTGTTGGCCAAGGCCAGTGGACCGCCACTGATTGGGTTGGGGGCGATGTCAAAGTCGATGTTGCGCTCACGGCAGACGCCGCTAACTAGCGCGGCGCTCACAGCCAAGAGTTCCGGTCTCCGCCACAGGAGGCATTAGCTATACTTTATCGCAGTGCAAAATACCCTCTGATTCGTTGACGGAGGTGAGTGGCGGTAGTACCCGACATGCCATCGGGCCCATAGAAGTTGTGAGCTCACGCGGTAGCCCTAAGACTACTGCGCCTCCCGCCATTTGAGGTAGAATCATGTCGGCCGAAACCTCCCCCATTTCTGACATTTCCGGTGCCGCGACCAACTCTGCCGCCGCGCCAAAGAAGCCCCAGCAGGCCAAGCGCATTGATGTTACGTCTGCGCCGGCAAGTGCGGAGCCCAAGCGACCGGCTTCGAAGGAAGCGGAAGCAGCTTGGCCGAGCATGCCGCAAATGGATGTCGCCAAGTTCTTCGAAGAGGGCCGCGAGCGCCTGAAGGAGGCGTTCGAGCAAGCCAATGGCCGGTTCGATAATATGCGCGGTGCCGCACGTGATGCAGGCAATGTCTGCCAGGAATCGCAGGTCGCGTGTCTTTCAGGTCTCAAGGACATCAACGAGCACATCTTTGATCTTGTCCAAAGCGAGATTGATCGCAGCTACGATTTCATGCGCTCCGCTTCCGAAGTGAAGGGCGTTAGCGAGCTTGTTCAACTGCAAGCCGATTATCTGCGCGACACGATGGAAACGCAGGCCGAGCAGGCGAAAGCCTTTTCGGAGCTGACGACGACCTTGTTCAAGTCGACTTTCGGGCCGCTTCAGCAAGGTTTCGCAACGGTCTTCGAGAACGCACGCAAGCGCAGCTAAGCAGGGCTTGGCTTCCACAAGAGGACAAACGCTGCCGGTTCAATAACCAGCAGCGAAGCCATCTTTACGCATTTCGGATGCGCCCGTGTAGACGGCGGTTTTAGGATCGCGCCAGATCGCCTGATAGCCGCCGAAGCTCCCATCCGGACCGGTGAGCTTGTGGCCCCTTGTGATGAGGGCACGGCGCGCCTCTTCTGAGAAACCAGACTCCATCGCGACCATGCCAATGCCTTGACGCGCCTCGCCTGTGGGCTCGCTTGAGCCGAAGTGCCGCCATCGCGCGGCGTCTCCTGCTTCCTGCAGGTTCATGCCGAAATCGATGATATTGGTAAGGACCTGCATGTGGCCTTGCGGCTGCATATCGCCGCCCATTACGCCGAAACTCATCAAGGGCTGGCCGTCCTTCATCACGAAGCCTGGAATGATTGTATGAAATGGCCGCTTGCCCGCCGCGTAAACATTTGCGTGGCCCGGCTCGAGTGAGAACAATTCGCCACGATCCTGCAACATGAAGCCGAGCCCATCAGGCACGAGGCCCGAGCCCATGCCGTGATAATTCGATTGAATGAGCGAGACCATCATTCCATCCCCGTCAGCGACCGTGAGATAGGTTGTGTCGCCAGCCTGCAGTCTTGCCTCGCCGGGGCCGATATCGGTCATCGCCGCATCACTCCGGATGAGCGCGCGCCGCTCGCGGGCATATTCGTCGGAAATCAGCCAACCGATCGGCGCCTGATAGAAGTCTGGGTCGGCGTAATGGCGCGCGACATCCTCGAAGGCGAGGCGCTTGGCCTCGATCATCAGGTGAAGCGTTTCGGCGCTGCCTGCGCCGAGACTTTTGAGATCGAAGCCCTCCAGAATCTTCAGCATTTGCAGAGCTGCGAGGCCTTGGCCGTTCGGCGGCAACTCGAACACATCATAGCCGCGATAATTGACTGAAGCGGGCTGGACCCATTCGCCGCTGTGGCGCGCGAGATCCTCGGCGCGCAAATCACCGCCGATGCGCTTGAAGTAGGCATCGATGCGCCTCGCGATTTCGCCATTGTAGAAGGCGTCGCGCCCGCCTTGAGCGATCAGCTCATAGCTTTGCGCCAGGTCTTCATTCTTGAAAATGTCACCTTCGTTCGGCGCGCGCCCATTTATGAAATAAGTCGCGCGCGCGTTATCGAGCTCTTCGATGAACATGTGATGGCGCTCGAAGCTCTTCATGTTCGCGCGCCACTGCGCCGCGATCACTGGTGTGAGCGGAAATCCTTCGTGGGCGTTAGCGATCGCCGGCGCAAGAATCTCAGCCATCTTGAGCCGGCCGAATTTCCCGTGGAGCGCAAACCAGCCATCGACAGCTCCGGGAACTGTCACGGGCAGCGAACCCAAGGGCGGGATGTGCTCCGTATACGGAGCGCCCAGCGAGCGGAAGATCTCTGCGACGTTTTTGAGTTTCGTTTTGAGAAGCGTGAGATCGCGCGCGAGCGGCGAGCGCCCCGAGCCGTTATAGCCGTAAAGCTGGCGCGTCTTCGGATCCCAAACCTGGGCAAAGAGGTCGCCGCCGATCCCGCAGCCGGTCGGCTCCATGAGCCCGAGCGCCGCATTGGCGGCGATTGCGCCATCCATGGCCGAGCCGCCGCGCTTCAAAATGTCGATCGCGATCCCCGTGGCGAGCGGATGAGCGGTCGCCGCCATGCCGTGACGGCCAAGCACGGGCGAACGAGTCGCAAAGGGCGCGCCCAAGACGCGGTCGCCGCCACCGATCGCAAATTCGGCCTGGCTCATCGCGATACCCCCTTGCCGGAAAAGCTGGTGCCCATGATGTGGATTGAACACATGGCCTCTCCCTTACCAAGGGAGTGCTCTACCACTGAGCTACATGGGCGAGTCCGAACCTGGAGCGGGTGAAGGGAATCGAACCCTCGTCGTAAGCTTGGAAGGCTTCTGCTCTACCATTGAGCTACACCCGCCGCGAAG
>JBAQHC010000101.1:0-3700 GCA_049288095.1 Alphaproteobacteria bacterium
CTAAAAGGTCGAACGCGTAATAAGTGAGATTGCTCGTTTTGCCATCGGCGAGCGCGGCCTGGAGCGCACTGAAATTGGTTTTGCCGTTCTTGTCGGCAACGCCGATTTCGCCGTCGAGCTGCGCCGATTTGACAGGCAATGCCGCGACAGCCGGACCGATGGGGCCAAAACGCGCCGTCCAATCCAGGCCCTTGCGCGTATAGATGACCGCCTTTCCATTCGCTACCGATGTGATCGCGCGATAGCCATCATATTTGATTTCGTGCAGCCAGTTCTTTCCCTCGGGCGGTTCGTCAACAAGGGTTGCAAGCTCCGGCTCGACAAAGCGCGGCATCTTTCCGCCGTGCTTGGCTTTGCTCGGCGGCCGATCTTCAGCTTCAAGGCGCGCGACATTTTCCTTCACACTCGTGTTCGAGTGCCAGACCTTTGTGCCGGATGCGATCTCCTCCATCGTGCGCCCGGTCTCGACGCTTGTGAGCGCCGTCTCGGTGATCGGCGCTTCGCCCTCGCGCGCTTCGCCGTCGCGCTCTTTGATCAACAGCCAATTGTTGTGCGCATTCTTTTTGTAAGCTTCTTTGCCGCGCGGCTTCATGCGCACCAGAACCCAGCGGCCCTTCATGCGCTCGCCGTAAAGATTGAATTTGAGATTGCCTTTCTCAAGGCCCTCATGCGCATCTTCAAGCGGCTCCCATGTGCCCTCGTCCCACAGCATCACCGTGCCGCCGCCATATTCGCCTTTGGGGATCGTGCCTTCGAAGCCGCCATATTCGGTCGGATGATCTTCGACTTCGACGGCGAGGCGCTTGTCGTGCGGATCAAGGCTCGGCCCGCGTGTCACCGCCCAGCTTTTCAACACGCCATCAAGCTCGAGCCGAAAGTCGTAATGCAGGCGCGTCGCCGCATGCATTTGGACGACGAAGGAGTGGCCGTTGGTTTTCGACTTTGCGCCTTTGCCGCGTGCACGTTCCTCGCCGCTGGGTTCCGCGGTTTTGGTGAAGTCGCGCTTCTCGCGATACTTCTCAAGTGCCTTTGGTGCGGACGTGCGTGCCATTAATCACAAGCTGGGCCGGAACGCGTTATTCGGCAAGCCTGATTAGAGGCCAGAGCTTTCATGGCACTCGTGCCATGACCGAATTTCAACGCGAGCCTGAAGGCTTGCCGTTTACCTTCTTCCGGGGCCAAGCATTACGATTTCCAGGGCCCGGCCATCCCTATGGAATCTATATGTTCGGGGGGTACTTTCCGCTCTCGAATTTATACGGCCGCTAGCCCAATCTTTGTTCTCGAACTCCGGACGACACCAGGTGGTTGGCACTTGCGGCCGGCGAAAAGAATGGAGCGTTAGTTGAATCTCTTTACGGCACTTCAAAATGACAACCGATTGCTGCGGCCCTCAACAGAGCAAATCTCGACGGATGTCGACGCGGATAGTCCAGTCATTCCAAGGCCAATCATGCTTGGCTGTTCCGCCTTGGCTCTGATCGTGCTCGTTGTGATAGCGCTCACGTAGGGCCGCCCCGACGTGTTTTGATTATCGAGAAGAGAGCTAGGACTAACGTTCGGCGGCCTTCTTTTTCTTCGCGCCGGCTTTGGTCGACTTCTGTGGTGACTTCTTCGCGGCGAGCGCGGCAACCTTCGGCCGGATCTGCGCGACCTTACCGTTGGACTTGCCTTCGGTCTTCTCGCCACGCGCGCGCGGCTCAGCAGCTTTCTCAGCGCCACCTTTGATGCTGCGCTTCAATGCTTCCATGAGATCGATGACCTGCGCAGATTGCGTCGGCTCTTCGATATCCTCCGGTGGGCGGTCGGCGAGCTTGGCCTCGATCAGCTCATTCAGCGCATCGACATATTTGTCGCGGAATGCTTCCGGCTTGAACGGGCCGGCTTTGCGCTCGATCAGCTCTTCGGCGAGTTTCACGAGTTCTTTCTCCGGCTTCACGCTCTTGATCTCGGCAAAGCTCGGATCGGTTTTGCGCAGCTCGTCTTGATAGCGGAGCATTTCGAGCAAGAGGCCATCACCATGCGGCATGATTGCAACGAGCGAGCTGCGGCCACGCACGGCGAGCTGACCAAGGCCAATTTTGCCCGTCGAGCGGAGCGCATCGCGCAAGACGACATAAGCTTCGCGCCCCGGCTCATCGCCTTCATCCGGCAACACGAAATAGGGCTTTTCGAAATAGCCGGGGTCGATATCTTCCGGCGAGACGAATTGCGTTAGGTCGACCACCTTTTTGGCCTCGAGCTTGATTGCATCGATCTCATCATCGGTCAGGAGCACATATTTGCCCTTGTCGACCTCATAGCCCTTGACGATCTCGCTATTCTCGACCGGCCCGATGCCCGGCACGACCTTCTCATAGCGGATGCGCTTGCCCGAGGGCTCATGGATTTGGTGGAAGCTCGGCTGCTCGCTGGTCTTGGTCGCCGGCACCACATGAACCGGGATCGAGACGAGGGCAAACCTGATATGCCCCGCCCAATAAGGACGCACCGCCATAAAATCCCTCCCGGAGAGTGCTGGACTTATCCACAGGATACTACTTTAGGGGCAAGGCGTTGAGCCCCTCTTAGTTCCTGAATCAAAAGGATAGGTCGCGTCCCGTCGAGCGAATGACGTCCTTAAGACATTGCGGCGGCGGCGCGTCATCTAAGGGCAAGATGACGCGCGGAAAATTGGGTTGATGAAGATTAACGAGAGGCCGCGGATCAGCGCGGTTAGTGGCTGTGGCCTTCACCCTCGCCTTCGCCTTCGCCCTCACCTTCTCCGGCTACGGCTATCGATACGGTGCTAAACTTCGCACCAAGCTTGCTCTTGCCTTCTCCCTCGCCTTCGCCTTCACCCTCGCCTTCCCCAGTCTGAGCGGCATTCGCGCCGGCGCTATACATTGCACGAGACTTGCTCTTACCCTCGCCTTCGCCTTCGCCGAGAGTCAGGTAGCCTGCAGCGAGCGCTGCCGTAGCGGTGCCAGCCAGCGCGACCACTCCAAGTCGGCTCCAAATCTTGCGATGCTTAATCATAAGGCCCCTCCCACAAACCGCTCTAGGCGCGGATAAGTTGTATCTATACTACTCCTTATTACTGAGCGTTGTCATCGCAATTTGGCGTGAAAAGAAAAATGTTTCAGATCGGCGACGTGCTGAATTCGTCGGAACTCACGACAATCCGTGAAGCGCTCGCGGATCGAAATCTCTTTGAGGATGGCCGGAAAACGGCCGGATGGGCAGCGAAGGCCGTCAAAGACAATCTTCAGGCGAGCCAATCCGAGTTAGAGCGGAACCTCATTCGGAAGGTGGAATCAGCGCTTCTTGCGCACCCAACATTTGTTGCCGCCGCACGACCCAGGAACCTCGTTCGCACGCGATTTTCGCGTTACGAGCCGGGCATGGCATATGGGTGGCACACGGACGATGCCATCATTGAAGGCGCGCGCACAGATCTTTCCTTTACGGTGTTCCTGAACGAGCCGGACACGTACGAGGGCGGTGAACTGATCATCGACAGCACCGAAGGACAAAGCGAAGTCAAACTGCCGGCGGGACATGCGTTTCTTTATCCGGCGACCACTTTGCACAGGGTCAAGGATGTGACATCCGGTGTGCGCTTGGTTGCTTTTGGCTGGGTGCGCAGCCTCGTGCGCCGGCACGATCAGCGCGAGATTCTTTTTGATCTCGATATTGCCACGCGCACAGTGTTCGAACG
>JBAQHC010000102.1:0-19334 GCA_049288095.1 Alphaproteobacteria bacterium
GCGCCAAGGAGCGTCGCGAACGGGATCGTGTCTTCGATGATGTTAGGCATTTTGAGGATCGACATCGACATGATTGTGCCGAAATCGATACCTTCCTTTGCACCAAAGCGCTGTCCCGTCGCTAAGATATCGAAGATGAAGACGACGACCAGAATGAGAGAAAGAACGATGGCGACCGAGATGGCAAATTGCAGAGCGAGATAGCGCGTCAGGGTCCAGCGTGGCAGCACGGGCCTAAGCCTCCACCGGCGTGGAGCGCTTGCGCGAAACGCTGCGCATGAGAAGTGCGAAGAGGTCGATGCCCGAAAGATAAGCCGAGCAGACTGCGATGGCCGAGATCGGAATGAGATAATGAACAAAAGCGAGATCGAGATGGTTCTGCACGAGCGAATGCGCGGCAACGCCCGCAACGCGCACGAAGATCGCAATGGTAGCCGCGGCGAGAATGCGCCAACCGAAGCCGCGCCGGCTGAAGCTGCCGCACAACAGCAAGACAATGCCGATCAGCGGCAGAGCAAGATTGTAAAGCGGCGTCGCAAGCCGCATATGGCCTTCCGAGATGAGGCGCCCCCTGTTTTTAACGTCCCAGGGCAAATTGGGATTGGGGTTGAACAGCTCCGGTAAAAAGCGCTCGTTGTAGTCGCGTGCGGTCGGGCCTTGCGTGTCGGTGAGATCAGGCAGGTATTCGTACTCGGCAAATTGCGCGAAGATCGGGCTGCCGCCCGATTGCGGCAACGTACGCACTGACGTGCCGTTGCGCATGACAAGCATCGGACCCTTGCTCGTGCGCACGAGCCGGCCGCTTTCGGCCATGTAAGTGCCAGCGGATTGAGTCGAACGAGCATCCTGCACGAAGATGCCCTTCAGCACGCCCGAACTCGTGACTTCGCGCACGAAGACGGTGACGCCTTTGATCGGATAGGTGAACGCGCCTTCGCGGAAAAGCCCGGTCGCGATATCGGCGCGGATCTCGTAGACTTTGTCTTTCATGATGCCGTAGCAAAGCGGCATGAGATAGAGATTGAGAAAATAGCCGAACGCCATGCCGATGAGCGCAAGCACCAAGATCGGCGTTGCGACCGACCAGCGGCCGAGGCCGGCCGACCACATCACAACGACCTCGCTGTCCGTGTACAGACGATTGAGCGTATAGAGCACGGCGCCAAGTAGGGCGATCGGCAGCACAAGAACGAGCAGGCTCGGCACGACGAGGAGCGTCAACTCGAGGAAGGTGCCGGCCGATTGCCCGCGGTTGATCACGACATCGAGCATTCTGAGGCCCTGGCTCATCCAGACGACGCCGGTCAAGACGACCAGGAAGAACAAGGTCGGCCACAGCGTCTGGCGGAAAATGTAACCGGAGAACTGGGTCATCGAAATCGTGCGGGGGCGGTGCTGCGGACAGGCGGCGCCGCCGGCCCCGCGGCGGCCCTTTATGGGCATGTGGTTCGATATGAGGCATTTGCAGGGGAGGCGTCAATTGGCTAGCTTCCGCCCTTCTCAGCCGCCCCGGATTTCACGCCATGAACGTAACCTTTGCCAAGCGAACGCTGCCCGACAGCGGCTCGGTGCTTGTCCTTGCTGGCGAAAAAGGCAAGCTCTTGCCGTCCGGGGAGGCGATCGACAAGGCGAGCCAAGGGCAAATCTCAAAGGCAATAAAAGCGACTCGATTCGCGGGCGGGGTGGGTGAACTCGTCGAGATCTTGGCGCCCCACGGCACCAAGCTGTCGCGTGTTCTGGTTTCAGGTTTCGGCAAACCCGACAAATTCGATGGGCTAGCCGCCGAGAAGCTCGGCGCTGCAGCGGTCAAGCGCCTGCTGAAGAGCGGCGAAGCTGCAGTTACGGTTATGCTCGATAAGGTCGAGGGCGCGCCGGCCGAGGAGAGCGCGCTTGCGGCGCATATCGGTTCCGGCGCTGTGCTCGAGGCATATCGCTTCGACACCTACTTCACGAAGCAGAAGCCGAAGGAGAAGCCTTCGCTCACCAAGATCACGGTGGCGACCGATGCGGCGACCGGTGCGCGCAAGCTATTCGCGGAGCAAGGCGCGGTGGCTGAGGGTGTTGCGTTCGCGCGCGATCTTGTAAGCGAGCCCGCCAATATTCTTTATCCCGCGGAATTCGCGCGCCGCTGCCAGAAGCTTTCCTCTTACGGCCTCGAAGTTGAGGTGCTCAGCGTTGCGCAGATGAAGCGGCTGAAGATGGGCTCGCTTCTCGGCGTCGGCCAAGGCAGCGAAAACGAGCCCAAGCTGGTCGTGATGCAGTGGAAGGGCGCGGCGCGCACCAAGAAGCCGGTCGCTTTCATCGGCAAGGGCGTGACGTTCGATACCGGCGGCATCTCGATCAAGCCGGCCGGCGGCATGGAGGACATGAAGGGCGATATGGGCGGCGCCGCCGCGGTTACTGGTGCGATGATCGCGCTCGCCAAGCGCCAAGCGAAGGTGAACGCGGTCGGCGTGATCGGTGTCGTCGAAAACATGCCCGACGGCAACGCGCAACGGCCGGGCGATATCGTTACATCCATGTCAGGCCAGACGATCGAAGTGATCAACACCGATGCTGAGGGCCGTCTCGTTCTCGCCGATGCGATTTGGTACACGCAGGATCGCTTCAAACCGCAATTCCTGATCGATCTCGCAACGCTCACGGGCGCGATCGTGGTCTCGCTCGGGCACGAGTATGCGGGTTTGTTCTCGAACAATGACGAACTCTCGGAGCGCATCACCGCCGTAGGCAAGGCGGAAGGCGAGCCGGTGTGGCGCATGCCAATGAACGAAAATTACGACAAGCTACTGCGCTCGAAATTCGCCGACATGAAAAATGTCGGCGGGCGTGATGCCGGCTCGATCACGGCGGCGCAATTCATCAAGCGCTTCGTCAACGATTTTCCGTGGGCGCATCTTGATATCGCTGGCACGGCGTGGATGAACGAGGCACGGCCGACAGCGCCTGCTTGGGCGACGGGCTATGGGGTGCGCCTCCTCAACCGCTTGGTCGCGGATTATTACGAGGGTTAGCCATTTGCGAGTCCCCTCTCCCCTTGAGGGAGAGGGCTAGGGAGAGGGGTTGAGTCAATGACTCGCTTGTTGCCCCACCCTCTCCCGGATTGCCGACGGCTCACGATGCTCGCCGGACAATCCGGCCTCTCCCCTTAAGGGAGAGGCGAATTGGAGATGCCAATGCCTGAAGTCTGGTTCTATCACCTCGAAAGTTCGAACCTTGATGCCGTGCTGCCTGGGCTTTTGGAAAAAGGCTTGGAGCGCGGCTGGCGCGCTCTTGTGCGCACGACTTCCAGAGAGCGGATGCGCGCGCTTGACGACATCCTGTGGTCGTACCGCGATGACTCATTCCTCGCACATGGCAGCGCCGATGATCCGGACACGGAGCTTCAGCCGGTGCTGATCTCCGCGAATGATGCCGAATATGATCGGCGCGAGCTTCTGATCTTGATTGATCAAGCCGAGCCCGGCGCGATCGATGCGTTCGAACGCGTGATCTTGCTGTTCGATGGCGCTGATGAAGAAGCGCTCAAAGCCGCGCGCACGCGCTGGAAAGAGTTCAGTGCGCAAGGCGTCGCGGTCACTTACTATCAGCAGAACGCTCAAGGCCGCTGGGAAAAGAAAGCTTGAGTTGAACAACGCCACCTCCCCCATGGGGAGGTCGGATCGCGAAGCGATCCGGGAGGGGATTAGGGCGCCGCCGCAATCCCTCCCCTAACCCCTCCCAGAGGGAGGGGGACGACACACTTGCCATTGATGTGCGTTACGCAATCGAGGCTCGGGCGTCTTCCCATTTGGCTTCGGCGGCGAGCCAAGCATCTTCCGCATCTTTCAGAGCGCGCACTAAATTCGCGCGCTCCTTGGAAAGCTTTGTCGCAGCCTCGGCATCGCGTTCGAACAATCCCGGCGCGGCGAGCTTCTTGTCAACATCCTCGATTTTGGCAGTGATGTCGTGCACGCGCTTTTCGGCGGCTTCGGCGGCGCGCTTCAAGGGTGCGATCTCCGCGCGTGCCTTGGCTGATTCACGCCGCGACTCCTGGCGTGATGTCTCATCATCGTTGCGCCTGTCCTTCGGGCGCCGGAGCCCTTTCTCTTCCAAAAGGTCGCGCCGATAATCGTCGATGTCGCCGTCGTAAGTCTTGACCGTGCCATTCGCGACGAGCCATAGCCGATCGGCGCAGGCTTCGATCAAATACGGGTCGTGGCTGATGAGGATCACCGCACCGGCATATTCGTTAAGCCCTTCGAGCAGCGCGGCGCGGCTCTCGATATCGAGATGGTTCGTTGGTTCGTCGAGAATGAGCAGATGCGGTCCATCGAACGCGGCAAGAGCCAGCGCAAGTCGCGCCTTCTCGCCGCCCGAGAGTTTCTCCGCCGCCGTGAAAGCGCGCTCGCCGGGAAAGCCGATTGCGCCGGCGCGTGCACGAACCTGCGCTTCCGTCGCATCGGGCAGAAGCGCGCGCACATGATCGTAGACTGACTCTTTCGGGTTCAGCTCATCAAGCTGATGCTGGGCGAAATAGCCGACTTTCAGCTTCTTGTGGTGATATTTGTTGCCTTTCATTGGCTCTAAACGATCCGACAGCAGCTTGGCGAACGTCGATTTGCCGTTGCCGTTGGCGCCGAGCAAAGCGATGCGATCATCCTCATCGATGCGCAAATTGAGATCGCGCAAGATAACCCGATCGCCGTAGCCGACACTCACCTCCTCGAGGCGCATGATCGGCGGCGCGAGCGGGATGGGATCGGGAAACTTGAATTGCGGCACTGGCGTCTCGGCCACGATCTGGATCGGCGTCATCTTCGCAATCATTTTCAGCCGGCTCTGCGCTTGCCGCGCTTTGGAGGCTTTGGCGCGAAAGCGATCGACAAAAGCCTGCATGTGGCGCCGAGCGGCCTCCTGCTTGGCCTTGGTCGCCGTCTGCTGCGCGAGCTTTTCCATGCGCGTTCTTTCGAACGTGTCGTAATTGCCCGAATAGAGCGTGAGCTTACCCTGATCGAGATGCACGATGCCGCGCGCGACGCGATTGAGCAGGTCGCGGTCATGGCTGACGATGATGCAAGTGCGCGGATAGCTTTTCAAGAAGCTTTCGAGCCAGATTGTGCCTTCAAGATCGAGATAGTTGGTGGGCTCGTCGAGCAGCAAAAGATCCGGCTCGGAGAAAAGCAGGGCGCCAAGCGCAACGCGCATGCGCCAGCCGCCGGAGAAATCCGAGCACGGACGGGCTTGCTGTGCGTCGTCGAACCCGAGGCCTTTGAGAATCGTTGCGGCGCGCGCGGGCGCGGAATGCGCGTCGATGTCGGCAAGGCGGGTGTGGATCTCGGCGATGCGATGCGGATCGGTTGCTGTCTCAGCCTCGGCCATAAGCGATGCGCGCTCTTTGTCAGCGGCGAGCACGGTGTCGATGAGGCTCTCAGGCCCGCCTGGCGCTTCTTGGGCGAGCGCGCCGATGCGCCGGCCCTTGGGGATAGAGACGCCGCCGCCATCCGCCGATTGCTCGCCGAGTATGACGCGGAAGAGGCTCGTCTTTCCTGCGCCATTACGCCCGACAAGGCCGACCACCCAGCCATCGGGAATGGCGACTGTGGCCTGGTCGAGCAAAACGCGCCCGGCAATTCGGATCGTGAGGTCGTTGACATGCAGCATGGGCGCGCTGCTTAGCCGAAGATGCGGGCCGCCGCCAGCCTCTATGCGCCGATATAGTTCGCGCGCGGGCGGATAAGCGTACCGGTCTCGCGTTGTTCGATCGCATGCGCCAGCCAGCCGGTGATGCGGCCGAGCGCGAAGAGAACGAACGGTGCCTCATCGGCAAGGCCGAGCTGGCGTGTCATGACGGCGAGCGCCGCATCGATATTCGGCGCTTCGCCGGTTGCGCGAGATGCGGCGCTGAGACAGCGCGCGAGATCGCCGCCCGGCCTGAGCGCGCCGAGAAGCACGCTCGCGCGAATGTCGCCACCGGGATAAAGCACATGGCCGAAGCCATGGATGGGCTCGCCACGCGCAATCATCGAGCCGATAGCCTCCTCAGGGCCCTCGCGTAGCGCCGCATCGAGTTGCGCGAGAGCCTGTGCTCCAGCATCGCCATGCAGTGGCCCCGTAAGCGCTGCGAAGCCAGCAAGTGCGGCGCCGGCGAGCGGCGCACCGGTCGAGGCGGCAACACGCGCGGCAAATGTCGATGCGTTGAGCTCATGATCTGCCAGCAGCACAAGCGCGCGACGAATGTGCCGAGCCGCGCGCGCGGGCAGTCCCCATGCGGCAGCAAGTGAAAGATGGAAGGGTGGCTTCAAACGCCTGCCGACGAGCGCGCTCGCAAATCCCGAAAGCAACTCCCAGCATTCGGTTTTGAGAACATCGCTTGCGCGGCCGAAGCTCGGCGCATCACTCGCGCAGCGCTCCGCCAGAAACGCGAGAGCACGGCATTTTGCGGTTGCGCCAGAGGGTGGGGCGCTAGCGCGTGGCCAATTACGCGGCGCCTCCGTCTGCCAAAGCAAAGCCGCGGTCTCTTCGAGCGTTGCACGCTTCGCCCAATCGGAGATGCGATGCCCGCGATAAATAAGCTCGCCGCCGCGCACGGTCGAGATCGCGCTTGCGAGCACCGGATCGCCCCAGCGGATCGCGCCCGCAGCGACTTCCGCGCGCTTGCGCCCGCGGCGCTTCTGCACGGTAAGCTGTGCAATATCCGCTGCGGAATAACGGCTGCGCCGTGGCTCCTTCTCGTCAGGCGCGGCGCCAATGAGGCCGCGGCTGACATAGGAATAAAGCGTTTCGCGGCGGATCTTGAGCCGTGCTTGGGCTTCCTCACTCGTGAGCCATCGGTCCATATATGGATTATATCGATCAATATTGACGCTGTGCAACGCAACACAAATCTTTCAGGGGAAGTTGCGGAGGCTGTCATGGATGCAGGGCTAGAGAGGATCGTCGCGGCAGAGACCGTGCTTTCCGATGTCGATGGGTTGGCCGGGCGATTGATTATCCGCGGCCATGAGGTCGGCGAGCTTGCGGCGCGAGCAACATTCGAGGAGGCCATTCATCTTCTGTGGCAAGGCTTCTTCGCCGATCTGCCTTCGCAACAAGTGTTCGCGCGCCGCATCGGCGAGGCGCGGGTCAAAGTGTTTCATAGATTGCCGAGGCCCTCATCCGAGCTGCTCGGGCTTGGCCCTGTGCGAATCTTGCGCGTGTTGCTCGCCCGACTAAGCGATGACGAGAGCCTTGAGTGTGCGCTGGAGCTTGCTGCCGCGCCGGCTGTGATTACCGCTTGGGTCATGCGCGCGCGCGGCCAGATGCCGCTCAACGCGCCTGATCCGGAGCAGTCGCATGCCGCCGATTTTCTTGCGATGCTCCTAGGCCATAGGCCGAGCGAGGCTGAGGCGCGCGCGCTCAACTCTTATCTCGTTACCATTTGCGATCACGGCCTCAACGCCTCGACATTTGCCGCGCGTGTCGTGGCTTCAACGCGGGCAGGGCTTGGCTCGGCGATCATCGCAGGGTTGAGCGCGCTCAAAGGACCGCTCCATGGCGGAGCACCGGGGCCGGTTCTCGATATGCTCGACGCCATCGGCACGGCGGAGAATGCGACCAAGTGGATCGAAGGCGCACTCGATCGCGGCGAGCGCCTGATGGGCTTTGGCCACCGCGTCTATCGCGTGCGCGATCCGCGCGCCGACGCGCTCAAGGCGACCGTTGCGAAGCTGCCGCGTGAGGCCGGGCGCCTCGCTTTCGCCGAGGAGATCGAGCGCGTGAGCCTCAAAGAGCTTGCAGCGCGTAAACCTGATCGCAAGCTCGAGACCAATGTCGAGTTCTACACCGCGCTGTTGCTCGAAGCGCTGGAAGTCCCGCGCGAGGCATTCACCTGTGTGTTTGCAATGGGGCGTGTTGCCGGATGGATCGCACATGCCAAGGAGCAGATCGCGACTGGGCGCATCGTTCGTCCGCAATCGGCTTATGTCGGTCCGGTGCCGGAGGAAACAGTTCCGGCCTAGCTTGTCATCCCGGACGCGATGCAGCATGCAATGCTGCTTCGCAGATCCGGGATCCAGCAGCAGATCGTGCTAGATCCCGTGTCTGCACCGCGTCACTTCGTGCCGCAGCGCGCACGGGATGACGGGATACTCAACGCGCGTGCTTGGCAAGCTGCGCTTCGTAGCGCTCGTTGCTTTCCTTCGGCCATTGAACCTTTCGGTCGTAGTATTCATGCACCGCGGGCGTGCCGGGCGGAAGGATTACCCAAGGCTGCTTCGACATCGTGAAGATATGAATGTCAGGCGGCAGAGCGTCAGGGTTGTCGAGCGCGCCGACGCGCACGAAGCGCGTGATATCGCCGCGGCCGCCATAATTGCTCCAAAGAGCGATCTTGCATTGAGGGCAGCGCGCGATCATTTGGCCTTTTCCGCTGTTCGATGGCGTGTTGATGAGCTCTGGCGTGCCGGTCAGCAAGATGACGCGGTCGCTCTCGACCATTGCATTGAGCGCGAAAGCGGTGCCGGTTTCGCGCTGGCACCAGCGGCAATGGCAGCAATGAACGAAGAGGGGCCTTGATGTCATTCGGTAGCGCACCGTGCGGCAATCGCAGCCGCCTTCGATGGAAAAACCGGTTTCCGCCATGCGCGCGCCTCCGCCGCTTGCCGCCAAATTGCGCTTTCGGCTATAACGCCCGCCTCAATCGAACGGACGGAACGAGATGGCCAAAGAGCGCACCTTTTCAATCATCAAGCCGGACGCCACCGAGCGCAACATCACCGGCAAGGTGATTTCCTGTCTGGAAGAGGGCGGCCTCAGGGTCATTGCGCAAAAGCGCATCCACATGTCGAAGAAACAGGCCGAAGGTTTCTACGCGGTGCATAAGGAGCGGCCATTCTTCAACGATCTCGTCAAGTTTATGACATCGGCGCCCGTTGTCGTTCAGGTGCTTGAAGGCGAAAACGCGATTGCGCGCAATCGTGAGATCATGGGTGCGACCAATCCGGCAAACGCGGCGCCTGGCACGATTCGTAAGCTTTATGCGGAATCGATCGAGCGCAACACGGTGCACGGTTCCGATGCGCCGGAGACCGCGAAGGAAGAGATCAAGTTCTTCTTCAAGCCCGACGAAATTGTCGGCTAGCCTCGCAGCGCCTTAGCCGGTTTCCATCGGAGCGTTGGGGTCGGCGGTCCACTCGGCAAGCGAGCCGTCATAAACCGCGACATTGTCATAGCCGAGAAGCGCAAGCGCGAGCGCGTCGCTGCAGGCCGAAACGCCGCCGCCGCAATAGGCGATGACGCGCTTGGCTTTGTTCGCGCCGACGGCATCGAAGCGCACCTTAAGTTCGGTAGGCGAGCGATAGCTCTTGTTTGCCGGATCGAGGAGCGAGTCGGCGTGCACATTCACGCTGCCCTTAATGCGCCCAGCGCGTGGAAGACGCTTCACTTCCCCGGAATGCTCGCCGGGCGAGAGCGCATTGATGAGCGTGATGTCCGGTTTACCAATCGCGGCGAGCACATCTTGCTTCCCCACGATCAGCTCGGGGCGATAGTGTGCTTCGAATTTCGCGCGCGGATAGCTCGCCGGTTCGCTGGAGACGGCGCGGCCTTCGGCAGTCCATTTCTGCCAGCCGCCATCGAGCACTGCGGCATTCTCGAAGCCAAAGCAACGCAAGGTCCACCACACCCGTGCTGCCCAGGCGTGATTGCCGCGGTCGTAGACGATGACCTTGTTGCTGTTGGAGACCCCGAGCGCGCCCATCACTTCGCTCATTTGGGCGGCGCTCGGCATCATTTGCGGGCGTGGATCGGCCTTGTCTTTAAGGTCGTTTGTTACGTCGCAAAACGTGGCGCCCGGAATGTGGCTTTCGTTATAGACATCGTGTCCGCTCGCAAACGCATATCTGCCATTCGCCGTCGGCACCATCGCGACCGTACAGTCGAGGATGCGCAAATCGGCGTCTTTGAGATGTTCAGCGAGCCAATCGGTCGAGACCAACAACGTCTTTAATGTCCCGGAGCTTTGAGCAGCCATCGGCCACCTCCTGTTTGTATTTATAGCTCAACCGCGCCAGAAAGCGGGCGCCTCAACGCCCTGCGCGAACACCGCGCGATCAGTCTCAAGCCTCACCTTACTTTCGCACAGAAGGCGAAGGCATTGAGGATAGAGATGATGCTCGGCTTCGAGCACGCGGGTTTCAAGAGTTGTCTCAGTATCCCCGCGCCGGACGGGCACGGCGGCCTGGCCGATAATCGGCCCGGCATCGAGCTCGGGCACCGTAAAATGCACGCTGCATCCGGAAATGGCGACGCCCGCGTCGAGCGCTGCTTTGTGCACGTTTCGGCCTTTGAATGCCGGCAGCAACGAGGGGTGAATATTGATGATCCGCCCGCGCCACTTCTCGACGAAGGCGTCTGTGAAGATGCGCATGAAGCCGGCGAGGCAGATGATGTTGATCTCATGCGCGCGCAGAGCCTTGTCGATCTCATTGTCGAATGCGGCGCGATCCGCGAATGCACGGTGATCGATGGCCTGCGCCGGTAGGCCTTGATCGTGCGCTATTACAAGTCCGGGCGCCTCGGGCTTGTTCGATAATACGAGTGCGATCCCGGCGGGAAAATCCGGCGCTTTGGCGGCTTCGATCAGAGCGGCCATATTGCTGCCGCGCCCGGAAATCAGGATCGCAACCTTCTTCTTCATCACCACGCGCCCTGATAGCGCGTCACCGGTTCCGCGCTTTGCGCGATGATCTCGCCGACAACAACCGCTTCTTCGCCTGCCGCGGTAAGATCGGTTATCAGTCCAGGCGCTTCGCCCTGGCCGGCGACTATGATCATGCCGATGCCGCAATTGAATGTGCGCAACATCTCGTCGGTCTCGACATTTCCGGCTTTTTGCAGCCAGTGAAACACTGGAGGACGCAGCCACAGCGAAAGATCGAACAACGCAGCTGTTCCGTTCGGCAGGACACGCGGCACGTTTTCGGTTAAACCGCCGCCCGTGATGTGAGCGAGCGCCTTGATGCGGCCGGCCTTGGCGAGCGGCAAAATCGACTTCACATATATGCGCGTCGGCGTCAGCAACGCTTCGCCGAAGCTTCTTGCCAGGGAATCGAAAGGCGCCGGCTCGGTGAGCGAATGCTGAGTTAGGGAAACAAGCTTGCGCACGAGCGAATAGCCGTTGGAGTGAACGCCGCTCGATGCAAGCCCAATGATTACATCGCCAGGGACGATGTCGGCGCGCGGCAAGATCTTGTCGCGATCGACAGCGCCCACGGCGAATCCGGCGAGATCGTAGTCGCCTTCGTGATAAAGCCCGGGCATCTCGGCGGTTTCGCCACCGATCAAAGCGCAGCCGGCGTCACGGCAACCGGCGGCAATGCCCGAGACGACGCTCTCTGCGACAGCACGATCAAGCTTGCTAGTGGCGAAGTAATCGAGAAACAGAAGCGGTTCGGCTCCCTGAACGATGAGGTCGTTGACCGACATGGCGACGAGAT
Organism: Alphaproteobacteria bacterium; assembly: GCA_049288095.1. Classification (GTDB taxonomy): domain Bacteria; phylum Pseudomonadota; class Alphaproteobacteria; order CAWBKL01; family CAWBKL01; genus CAWBKL01. The sequence continues at coordinate 11,457 of JBAQHC010000102.1, forward strand.
CGATGCCGATCGTGTCGTGAATACCCGTCTCGATCGCGAGCTTTAGCTTGGTGCCGACGCCGTCGGTGGTCGTGACTAGTATCGGATCGGTGTAGCCGGCAGCCTTGAGATCGAAGAGCGCGCCGAACCCGCCCAGCGCGGCATCCGCACCCGGGCGCCGCGTCGACTTCGCCATGGGCGCGATTGCCTTCACGAACGCATCGGCATTGTCGATATCGACACCCGCGCTCGCATAAGTGTGCCGATTTGGCGTTGTGGCCGTAGCGGGCCTGTCTTGAGGCGAACGGGACATCGGGCTCCGGCTGGCTGTTGAATGCGGGGCTAAACCATCCGAAATTCCGCTCCCGCGCAAGGCCTTGGCCGCCTTCCCACAGACTCCTTTCAATTTGCGGGATCGTGCATTTCGGCCTGCGCCGCAGGTGCTATAGTTCCGGCTCGAGTGGCGGGCGCGGGGTTTGAATCCGCGAAAACGGAGGGTCGCCAGTGATGCGAGCAATTTCTGTGGTCTTGCTGGCGATCATCGCCTTTGCGTTTCCTATCGCCGCATTCGCGGCAACGAACGATGTGTTCACCGTGCGCAATGTGCCGGTCGATGCGACCTCCGACGGTGCCGCTCAGGCGCGCGACATAGCGCTAGCGCAAGGCCAGCGTACAGCCTATCAGCGCCTGCTGCAGAGGCTGACGCGGCGTGAGGATTGGAGCCGCTTGCCGGACGCGAGCGGGGATCAGCTGCAGAACTTGGTTCTTGGCTATCAGGTTGCCGACGAACAAAGCAGCTCAACGCACTACATTGCGAAGATCACCTATAGCTTCAAGCCGCCCTCGATCCGCAACTTGTTGCGCACAGCTGGCGTCGCATTTAGCGAGACCCGCTCGCGCCCGGTGCTGGTGTTGCCTGTCTATGAGTCGCCGGGGCAGATCGTGTTGTTTGAGGAGCCTAATCCCTGGAAGGCGGCCTGGGCGCGCCATGATCTTTCCAGCGAGCTGGTTCCCGTCATTCTGCCAAGCAATGACCTCGAGGACTCCAGGGCAATAACCGCCACTCAAGCGAAGGCAGCAAGCTGGGGCGACGTGGCGGGCCTCGCGCAGAAATACGGCGTCGACCGCGTTCTGATCGCTGACGCGGCGCCCGGTGCCTCCGGCGCGCTCGTCGTCAAAACCCATATCGTCTCGGTGACCGAGGATTCGGTCAGCCAGCAAAACTTCACGGGAGCAGACCCTAATGCCGAGCTTGATCAAGCTGTTGAAGCCGGTCTTTCGCGTATCGCAGAAACTTGGAAGGCGGCGACCATCATCAATGGGGGCGAGCAAAACACGCTTGTTGCCTCGGTGCCGTTTTCCTCGCTCCAAGAGTGGCTCGGCGTTCGCCGCAAACTAAGACAGACCCCAACTATCCAAAACTTCGATGTGCTTGCGCTTTCAACCCAGGGCGCCGAAGTGCAGCTGATTTTTGGTGGCACGCCCGATCAGCTCCGCATTGCGCTCGCGCAGGTGTCGCTCAAGCTCGATCAGTCCGGATCCCATTGGCGGATCAGTGCCCAGGGCACCGCGTCGGATGCCTCTCCGCTTATGCACAGTGCGGGAACCGTGGTCGGTAGCGCAGGCGCCGCTCGACAGTAGGATGGGGAAATGGGCATAGACGTGAGGTGATCGAAACGCCCCAACTCCCGTTGCCACTTGGATTTGCCCGCAGCGAGCCGGCGCCGTTCCTGGTTGGCGCCTGCAATCGTCTCGCGGCAAAGACGGTGCGGGGGTGGCCCGATTGGCCGGCGCCCTTTGTCCTCGTCCACGGGCCGCCTTCGTCGGGCAAGACGCATCTTGCTTCCGTCTGGGCGTTTGACGAGGGCGCTTTGGTTGTGGACGCAGCTCAACTGAGCGCCGGCTGGCACGCCGATGCCAAGCTCGTGGTTGTCGATGCCCTGGAGCGGCTGAAGAGCGAGGAGGCGTTGTTTCACCTCGCCAACGCCATTCACGAGCGGCGTGGCGGCCTCCTGCTCACTTCGCGCTCGCCCGCCGCGGGGCTCGATTTCGCCCTTGCCGATCTCAGAACGCGGCTTAAGTCCGCCGTATCGGTCGAAATCGGCCCGCCCGATGAAGCTTTCCTCTCGGAGCTGCTGGTGGTCCTGGCCGAGGAGGCTCAGATCGCGATCGACCCGGCCGTCGCGGCCTATTGCGTCGCCCGGATGGAGCGCACGCATGAGGCTGCCGTTAACCTTATTTCCGCCCTTAATCGGCGAAGCTTGGCCCTGAAAGGGCCGCTGACCCAGAAGGTGGCTGCCGAGGTTTTGGACGAACTCGGCCAAGGGTAACGCGGCGTAGGGCGGTCGCAGGACGCCCTTGGCCGTGATAGGAAGAACCGTCGCATTTGGGACGTAAGACGGTCGCAAACCGTGACCGACAGGGATGAGCGATGAACGTGACCCAGACGCGCAACTTTGAGACCGACCAGGCGGCGCCTGCCGATGCCGCTGCGCTGGCGGCCGACAGCCAGTCGCCCAAGCGCTTCATCAATCGCGAGCTGTCGTGGCTGGCGTTCAACACCCGCGTCCTCGAAGAGGCGGCGAATGCGCGCCATCCGCTGCTCGAACGTCTGCGGTTCCTATCGATCTCGGCGGCGAATTTGGACGAGTTCTTCATGGTGCGCGTTGCCGGCCTTCACGGCCAGGTGCAGGCGGGCATCACAACTGTGAGCCCCGAGGGCCTTACACCCGCCCAGCAGCTCGCCGAGATTCACACGGCCGCCGCGAAGCTGATCGGCGAGCAGCAGGAGCGCTGGGTACAGCTGCGCGCGGAGCTGCGGGAAAACGGCATCGCCGTCATCGATCCGGAGGAGATGACGCCCTCCGACATGGATTGGGCCGGCAATTGGTTCATGGCGCAGGTCTTCCCTGTGCTCAGCCCGCTCGCCATCGATCCGGCACATCCGTTTCCGTTCATCTCCAATCTCGGCTTTACGCTCTCACTCGAGCTCAAGCATCGCGTCGACGGCGAAGAGATGAACGCGCTCGTGCCGATCCCCGATCAGGTGCCGCGTTTTGTCCGCTTGCCGGAGGGCGCGATCGATGAGCGCGGCAATCACGTCGTTCGGTTCATTCCGCTCGAGCGCTTCATCGCTTTGTTCCTCGACCGGCTATTCCCTGGTTACGAGGTTCTGAACAAGGGCGCGTTCCGCATCATCCGCGACAGCGACATTGAGGTCGAGGAAGAAGCCGAAGATCTCGTGCGCTTCTACGAGTCGGCGCTCAAGCGGCGCAAGCGCGGCAGCGTGATCAGGCTCAAGGTCGAATCGAATATGCCGGACGATTTGCGCGCCTTCGTAGCTGAACGCGTCGGTGCAACGAGCGATGTCGTCGTTGTTCCGGGAATTCTCGGCTTGGCTCAGACCTCCGAGCTGATCCTGCCCGACCGCCCCGACCTCAAATTCCCGCCTTACAATCCGCGCTTTCCGGAGCGCATCCGGGATTACGATGGCGATTGCTTCGCGGCGATCCGCCAGAAGGACATTCTGGTTCATCACCCATATGAATCCTTTGATGTTGTGGTTCAGTTTCTGCGCCAAGCCGCCGCCGACAAGGATGTCGTGGCGATCAAGCAGACGCTCTACCGGACGGGCGAGAATTCACCGATCGTCAAAGAGCTGGTGAACGCCGCCGAGGCCGGCAAGACAGTTACGGCGCTTGTCGAGCTCAAGGCGCGCTTCGACGAAGAAGCGAATATCCGCTGGGCGCGCGATCTTGAAAAAGCCGGCGTCAAATTCGTCTATGGTTTCGTTGAGCTAAAAACACACGCAAAGCTTTCGCTTGTCGTGCGGCGTGAGGACGGCGCGCTCAGAAGCTATTGCCATTTTGGTACCGGAAACTATCACGCGGTGACGGCAAAGATTTACACCGATCTGTCGCTGTTCAGCTGCGACCCCGATCTCGCGCTCGATGCAACCAAGATCTTCAATTTCCTGACCGGCTATGCGGAGCCGCAGGGCCTGAAACGCGTCGCGCTTTCGCCCAACGGCATCAGGCGCCGCCTCTTGGAGCATATCGAGGAAGAAATCCTCCATGCGCGCGCGCGCCGTCCGGCCGCCATCTGGGCGAAGATGAACGCCCTTGTTGATCCCGCGGTGATCGATGCGCTTTACCGCGCGAGCCAGGCAGGCGTGAAAATCGATCTCATTGTGCGCGGCATTTGTTGCTTGCGGCCGGGCATTCCCGGTCTCTCGGGCAATATTCGCGTGAAAAGCATTGTCGGCCGCTTCTTGGAGCACACGCGGGTTGTGTGCTTCGGCAATGGCCACGGCCTGCCGCACAAGAATGCGATTGTCTATATCTCCTCCGCCGATTGGATGCCGCGCAATCTCGACCGGCGCGTCGAGGCGCTGGTTCCGATCACCAATGAAACCGTGCACACCCAGGTGCTGAACCAGATCATGGTCGCAAACCTTCGCGACAATCAGCAGAGCTGGGAGCTTTTGCCCGATGGCCGATACCAGCGAATCGCGCCAAAAGAGGGCGAGGCTCCGTTCAATGCCCATGATTATTTCATGACCAATCCAAGCTTGTCCGGGCGCGGATCTGCCGCACTCAAAGCCGGCGCGCGGCCAAGCGAGCTTCTTCGAACGCCCGAGCCCGCCTGACGAGCCATTGCCCCGAATGAACAATCCGTTGTCGCGTTCCGAGTTTCTGGCAGGCGCCGGCCTTTCATCGACCGACCGCATTGCCGTCGTCGATATTGGTTCTAACTCGGTGCGACTCGTTGTTTACAACCGCGGGGCGCGTGCGCTTATTCCGTTGTTCAATGAGAAGATTTTCTGCGGCATCGGCCGCAAGATCCAATCAACCGGCAAGCTTGATGTCGACGGTATGCAAAAGGCGATCGATGCCTTGTCGCGCTACCGCCAGCTGATCTCTTCTACGCGCGCAGTGCAGGTGGAAGCAGTCGCGACGGCTGCCGTGCGCGATGCCAGCAATGGGCGCGAGTTTGTCGCTCATGCGGAGAATGTGCTCAACGCGCCGATCCGCATTTTGTCCGGCGAGGAAGAGGGAAGGCTCTCGGCGATCGGCGTGCATGCCGGTATTCCGGAAGCGAGCGGCATTGTCGGCGATCTCGGTGGCGGCAGCCTCGAACTCGTCAAGATCGGGCGCAACAAGGTCGGCGATGCGGTCACACTGCCGCTTGGGCCGTTGCGCCTCATGGATCTCGGGCTCGATTCGCTCAAGGCGACGCGAGCTTATGTTGACGAGCAGCTTTCGAAAGTCGGCTGGCTGAAATCCGGGCGCGGGCAAACATTTTATCTTGTCGGCGGCTCATGGCGGAATCTCGCGCGGCTGCATCTCGATCAGAACGAATATCCACTCACCATCCTTCATCAATACGGCGTCGATGGCGAGGAAGCGGCGGAGTTTTGCCGCTCGGTTGCCAAGCTCGGCAGGAAGTCGCTCGAAGGCATTGCCGGTATCGCCAAGAAGCGCCTGGAAGGCTTGCCGCTTGCTGCGCTGGTGCTCGAGCGCTTGGTCGAGGCCACCTCATGTAAGGAAGTGATGGTCTCGGCTTACGGCTTGCGCGAGGGCATCGTTGCCGAAGCACAGGGGGCTGCCTTCTTGTCGATCGATCCCGTCTTCGCCGTCGCGCAGGACCTTTGCGCGCAAATGGCACGCGATCCAGCGCTTTGCGCCGAGCTGGTCGACTGGACGGCGCCGCTTTTCAAGTGGGAGACGCCCGAGCAGCGGCGCTTACGCATCGCGGCTTGCTGGCTCTCCGACATTGCGTGGCGAAAGCATCCGGAATATCGCTCCGAAGTCGGCTTCACGCACGTGCTCTCCGAGCAGTTCTCCGGGCTCGATCATTTCGGCCGCGCGTTTCTCGCGCTTACTTTGCACGAACGTTATCCCGAAGGCCGCGACAACGATGAGATCAAAGCGGTGCGTAACTTCCTGCCGGAAGATGCGCGCGACCGCGCGAGGATCTTGGGATTGGCGTTGCGTCTGGGCATTGCGCTCGCAGGCGCGTGTGCCGGGACTTTGCCGCATTGCCCACTGTCGATCGAGGGTGACCGAGTGCGCTTGCAGGTGCCGCGGCATATGGGCTCGCTCACCGGCGAAACAATCAACAAGCGCTTGGCCGATGTCGCCGAAGCGCTCGAACGTTCCCACCGCATCACGCTGATCTAGCTCGCCTGCAATCGCGCTGGGGAGTGTATGGCGTCGTTGTGCTGGGCGCGCGGCCCATATGCCGTCATCCCGGACGCGATCATTCCGTCATCCCGTGCGCAGCGCATAACGCAGTTGTGCGCTGCAGACACGGGATCACATCGGTCACGGTCGCGGCCCCGGGGGCATCCTCACGCAATCGGAATATCGTCCCAATTAGGATTGTTCTTCTCGACGAGATCGATCTTCCACGCACGCCGCCAGCGCTTCAGATGCTTCTCGTGGGCGATGGCGTCATCGATGCGTGCAAATTCCTCGCACCACGCAAGCCGATGGAGTTTGTACTTGTTCGTGAACCCGTCAAACGTTCCGAGCTTATGCTGCGACACTCTTTGAGGAAGATTCGTTGTGACGCCAGTGTAGAGCACTCCGCGCGGACGGTTGGTCATTATGTAAACCCAAGCGCGGTCAGGCTTCATGCGAGAGATCCCGGATCTGCGAAGCAGCATTACATGCTGCATCGCGTCCGGGATGACGGTAATGCAAAACGCTCCTAGAAGTCACCGGTCGATGATTTCGACATTATCGCCTTTGAGGGCGAGGGCGACGTCACCCTTGAGCAGGCGTTCGGCATCACGGCCAAAAATTTCATAGCGCCAGCCTTCCGAGAGATCGTTGCGCTCGCCCGTCGCGAAGGCCTCCAGGTCCGAGGTCGTCGCGATCAGCTTCTGCGCGACCTCGTGCTCTTCGGAGCGCGCGCGAAGCAGCGTCTTCAAGAGATCGATGCGTGCGGGAGCTAGCGGCTCGCGCCGGCGGTCTTCGACTTTCGGCAGGCCCTCGGTCGGACGTGTTAGCCCTCGCGCAACCGCTGCGAGAAGACCCGCGCCAAGCTCTGAGTTGCTCCAGCCGCGTGGGATTGCGCGCATGCGGTCGAGATCCTCGCGCGTCTTGGGCCGCTCGTGCAGAACCTCTGTAATCACCTCGTCCTTCAAGATGCGTGAGCGCGGTACATCGCGCTCCTGCGCTTCGCGCTCGCGCCACGCCGCCACTTCCATCGCCACCGCAATGGCACGCGGGCGCGTATCTCGAAGCTTCAAGCGCTGCCAGGCATTGTCAGGCGAAAGGTCATAAGTCGAAGGGTTGGCGAGCTTCGCCATATCCTCCTCGATCCATTGATTGCGATCATGCTTGAGCAATCGCGCATGCAGTGCTTCGTAAACATGACAGAGATGCGTGACATCGGAGATCGCATAGGCGAGCTGTTTGTCGCTCAGCGGCCGGCGCCGCCAATCGGTGAAACGCGCGGATTTGTCGATGTTCGCTTTGGTTATCGACTTGACCAATGTCTCATAGCCGACCGAGTCACCATACCCGCACGCCATCGCGGCGATCTGCGTGTCATAGAGCGGCGTGGGAATCACGCTGCCGGTATGGTGAAAGATCTCGATGTCCTGCCGCGCGGCATGAAACACTTTGGTCGGCGCGCTTTGGCCGAGAAACTCAAAGAGCGGGGCGAGATCAAGGTTGGGCAGGGGATCAATGATCGCGCGCTCGCCGGAAGGCGCGGCGACCTGGATGAGGCAAAGCACGGGCCAATAGGTCGTGTCGCGCAGGAACTCGGTATCGATCGCGACAAAGGGTTCGCGTGCGAGCCCCTCGCAGAACGCGGCGAGCTCTGCGCGGTCTTGGATTATCTTGGCGGGCGACTCCTCAGTCACGCGCGAGCTTGCTCCTCTAA
>JBAQHC010000103.1:0-4407 GCA_049288095.1 Alphaproteobacteria bacterium
GATGATTTTCTTGTGGCGTTGGGTTGTGGTTGTTCCATGCGTATTTGGCTTGCCCCCGTCTTTGGCTTGGCGGCGCTTTGCGCCGCGTCAGCAGCAACCGCAAGCCCCGAAGCCAAGGACGCCGCCGAAAGCTCGCAAAGCTCCTACATTGCCCTCGACCCGATTCCGGTTCCGATTATTCGGGACGGATCCGGACGCGGCATGCTGGTTGTCGAATTCGGCATCGATGCCGGCACGCTTGATGAGCGCAAAGAGGCCGAGCGGCTGATGCCGCGCCTGACCGACCTCTATATCCAAGTGCTCAACCTCTACGCTTCACGCGATCTCGCGCTCAACCATCCGCCGGATGCCGAGACCATCAGGAAGCGCCTGCAAGAGGCCACCGATCAGATTCTCGGCGGCAAGAAGGGCATCGTCTTGTTCAGACAACTCCTCGTCCGCCGCAAGGGCTAAGCGGCGATCGCGCGCCACAAGCAAGCGCCGGTCTCATCCACGAGCTGCTCCGTAATCACGCCGCCAGACGCCGCCTCGTCTTGCTTCAGAAGACCGAGCATCGCGCCCTGCATAAGCGCGATCAACGCTTCAGGCCGCGCCGTTCGCAAGATGCCGGCGCCAATGCCAGTACGCACGAAGGTGCGCATCGCCGCCGGATAGATGCGCCCGACGCTCTTGCTCGCTTCATTGAGATAGTCGGCATGATGATGAAGCTCTAGGAATCGCGCAGCGATCGGCTGCTCTTGGACAAAGCCGACGAGCCGCTGCCAATAAAGATCGAACTGCGCGCGAGGGGAGAGGCCGGCCGGCATCGGCGCCAGCACTGCCGCGTTAAAGCGCGCGCGCCAGTGCTGATAAAGCGCGTTGACAAGGCCCTCCTTGTCCGGGAAATAGCGGTAGATGGTTCCCGTACCGATGCCTGCAGCGCGCGCAATATCGGGTACCGCGGTGCCGTGAAAGCCGCGCTCGCTGAAAAGCTTGAGTGCAGCATCGAGGATCTGACTTCGCTTGTCGGCGCGTTCATTCATCTTTCGCCTCGCCGAATGAAGATTCCGTCCGTGAACGGAACGATGATTCGGCGCCTGATGACAAGCGGCCTATAAGAGGCACTCGGTCATGGATTGCGAAAGCCCGCGCATGACATTGAAATAAAGATCGGGGCCGGGCTCCATTTCCGCCCCGAGCATATCGAGGACACCAACGCGCACCTTAAGGCCCGCAGTGATCGTCGTAATGAGCCGCGGCTCGAATTGGGGCTCGGAGAAGACGCAACGTGCATGCGCCGCCTCGATCTCTTCACGCACCCTGTGAATGTGAGCGGCACCGGGCTCGCGGCCGGGCATTTCAGTGACGGCGCCGGCGAAATTAAGCCCGTAATGCCGTTCGAAATATTGGTAGCCATCGTGAAACACGATGAAGGGGCGACCCTTAACCGGCGCGATTTCGGCGCGGATCGCCTTATCGAGCGCAAGAGTCCATTGTTCGACCACCGCTTCGTTATCGGCGTAATCCCGAGCGTGCGAAGGATCCGCCTCGCTCAGCGTCCTTGCAATCGTGCGCGCCATCGCCAGTGCATTGTCTGGATCGAGCCAGATATGCGGATCGTCGGTGAGATGATCCGAGGATCCCTGCGCTGGCGGCAAATCGAGCTCATCGACATCGCGCGCCGGATAAAGCACGACGCCCGGCGCATCGATGAGATTAATCACCAGCGCGCTACGTGGCGCCGAAGCGAGCGCAGCGTTCAGCGACGCCTCATAGTTCGGGCCGATACGGAACACGACATGCGCATGCTCGATTGTGCGCACTGTGGAGGGCCTCAGCGCGAAAGTGTGTGGTGATTGTCCACCGGGAATCAGCAATGCCGGCTTGCCAGCCGTGCCCATGACACCCATGACGAGCGATTGAATGGGTGCGATCGAAGCGGCAACCGAAATAGCGGTGGCACCGCCAGGCACAAGGCCGGCAAGCACTGCTAATGCCGCACCGATCCATCTTACTAAGCCCATGATTAAATTGACCTTTTCTCGCGACCCGGAGACCGCTCGTAAGAGCACCAAGCGTATAATATAACCCTTATACATTTACAGAGCCGGAGCCCCAATCCGAGACCGAGGAAGATGCCTGTCGTTGAAGCCAAGTCTGTCACCGTGAAACATGGGCAAACCTGTGTGCTCGATGCGGTCGACATCGCGCTCGAGCCTGGCGAGTTCGTGCTCGCCCTCGGCCCTAACGGCGCTGGCAAATCCACGCTCGCGCGCCTGCTCGTCGGCCTTGAGACGCCGAGTGCAGGCACAATCACGCGCTCGCAGGATGCGCGCATTGCCTATGTGCCCCAGGCCTCGCGCCGCGACCCCAGCCTGCCGCTCTCTGCCGGTGATTTTCTCGCCCTTTCAGGCAATGGCTCCCCTGCCCTCGACAAGACGCTCGGCCTGCTCGGTGTCGGCCAGCTCCTCAGGCGGCCGCTTGCAGCACTGTCAGGCGGCGAGTTGCGTCGCGTGCTTCTGGCGCGCGCGCTTAGAAAGCAGGCCAATCTGCTTGTGCTCGACGAGCCGCTTGCGGGCGTTGATGCCGCAAGCCAAGAGCCGCTTTACCAGTTGATCGCGAAGCACGCCCGCGAGAATGGAGTTGCCACGCTTCTCATCGCTCATGAAGTGCTGAGCGTGCTCGCCCTCGCTGACCGCGTCATCTGTCTTGATACGCGCCTCGTCGCTGAAGGAACCCCCCGCGAGATCGCAGAAAATGCCCAATTTACGCGGTTGTTCGGCGCGGCAATGGCCGAGGCCGCCATCCATGTGACGACAGACACTTCATGCAATCATCAAATGGCCGCGCATGGATGATTTCGTCTTGCGCGCACTTGCCGGCGGCCTTGCGATTGCCGCCGTTGCAGGCCCTGTCGGCTCGCTGATGCTCTGGCGAAAGATGACCTTCTTCGGTGCCGCGATCGCCGAGTCCGCCGTGCTCGGCGTCACGCTCGGTCTTCTTGTCGGCATCAATCCGGTCCTCGGAGCGACAGTTGTTTGCCTCCTGCTCGCCGCCCTCCTCGATTCGCTCATCCGCACCAAGCACCTTTCGGGCGACACGGTGATTGGCGTTGTCGGCCACGGCGCACTTGCCCTTGCGCTTGTGCTGCTGGTTTATCTCGCGCGCGTGCGCGTCGACCTGATCGGCTATCTCTTCGGCGATATTCTCAGCATCGGCTGGGGCGAAGTGTTCGTAACCTTCGTGCTTGCAGGCGCGGCGCTCGCTGCCATCGTCAAGTTTTGGCGCCCGCTGGTGCTGGCAACCGTTGAGCCCGACATGGCGGCGGCGGAAGGCGTTCCGATCCGCGCCGTCTCCCTGGGTTACTCGCTGCTCCTTGGACTCATCATCGCCCTGGGCCTGAAGCTTGTCGGGGCGCTGCTTATTGTTGCCCTCCTCGCTATGCCGGCAGCAGCTGCGCGCGCCTTCGCGAGCTCACCACGGCAAATGGCCATTCACGCGACATTGATCGCCGCCGCCTCGGTTCTTATCGGCCTTGAGCTCTCTGCCTGGCTCGACTGGCCCGCCGGCCCCGCCATCGCACTCGTTAGCGCCGCCGCGTTTTTCGCGAGCCTTCTCGTGCGCCGCTAAGCTTCTGGCAACCAGGCGTTAACCAAGATCATCCGCCTACGGACTGGGCCCGAACGCCAATCGTCGCTCTTTTGTTTACCATCACGCCCTATCCTTTTCGGGCATTTCAAACCGAGTTTGTCGCTCCGAAAGGGACAGCCTCATGCGCAGGAAGCATTCGGCGCGCTCGTTTCTCAATCGCTTTTCTCGCAACGAGCGCGGCAATTTCGCAATAATCCTTGCGATCATTGCGATTCCGCTCATGGGCATTGTCGGTCTCGGCATCGATTTGACGCGCGCCTATATCGCGCAAACCCGCCTGCAAAACGCAGTCGACAACGCGGCGCTCGCCGCCGCCGGCATGTCCGGCATGTGCACGAGCAACACCGACACGAGCGCGCAATGCACCAAGATGAAGCAGATCGCGACGAACTACTTCTACAGCAACTATAAAGCCAATTTCTGGGCGCCACCTACAACGCCGACATTGAACATCGACGCCGATGGCACCATGCATGTCAGCGCCACTGCGACGTCGCCGAACTACTTCCTCATCATTTTTGGCTACCCGCAATTCACCGTTGCATCGACCGCAGATGCCGTCGGCGGCGGCACGAAACACATGGAAGTCGCGATGGTGCTCGACGTGACGTCCTCGATGTGCAACACCGGCGTTTCTTGTACTCCAACATCGAGCAATCCGAAGCTAAAGGCGCTTCACGACGCCTCGACCGATCTTGTCAATATCCTGTTCGGACCCGACACGACCTCCAACTATCTTCAGATCGGAATAGTGCCATTTTCTGGAAGCGTCCGTGT
>JBAQHC010000104.1:0-1809 GCA_049288095.1 Alphaproteobacteria bacterium
AGCATGGCGTATCGTTGACGAAGCGGAATCGATGACTTTTTCGGTCAGGCGATAGCACAAGATCGATGGAGAACAGCTTCGGTTTGCCGTCTACGGGGGCCCCCCAGATCCACGAGGCCTGCCGGAAGCCGGCGCCAGAGTCATTACATTCGCACAGGTGACCGAGGGCTAGGGCCGAAAAGTGTCTCGCCGGACGTCGGGCAGACCAAACCGCGCACGCACCCTCTTCTACTGAGGGCCAAGAGCGGACAATGGCAAAGAGAACTGCCGGCCCAGGCACCGCAGCATTTTCGCTCGCTTTCGTCAGTCGCCTTCCGGACGCTTCGAATTGTCGAGCACGCCGAAATCTCCCGAGCGCCTGGAGGGATCGGTAGGGCCGGCCTTCGCTTGAAGACCGACTCTCAACAGATCGCGAATTGCCGCCGCGCGAGTTGGCATTCGATGCCTGAACCGCCAATCGTCGATGGCAGCAAGCTCATCCTCGTCCAACATGATTTGAAGGCGTGTTTCGCGAGACAGACCAGTCATGGCAGGCCTCACCGGCTGAGTAGGAGTTAGTCAACAACATCAAAGTAGGGAAAGAAGCTACTTACGTCAAGAGAGTCACTTACTCATTATGACCATCTGAAGCCGCATGCTCATAATTAGATTATATAGATCAAGCACTTAACGCACAAAGTGGCGCATTTACTTGGCCAGAGATGACGCTAGGCTCCCGTAGGCGCTGTCAAGGGTATGCCCAATGACCATTCACGATCGCAAAGTTCTTGGACCTGAAGAACTCGCCACTATTGGTTCTGTCTTCGAAGAAGCGTGGGCTGCGGTTGGAGGCTCCCTCGGTGGCGCCGAGGCAGCCGACGCCAGGGCGCGCCTCGCAAGCATCATGATTGGCTTGGCCCAGATAGGATCGTTAGCGCCCGAGGAGATCAAGCGCACGGCGATCCGGATTTTCCTGGGAGTGCCAGAGCGCGTGGAAACCGAATGAGCCGCGAGTTGTTGCCATTGGCGACCAAGGCGCATAGGACATCGCCGATGACGGCTGAGGAATTCGCCGAACAGTCCGAGACCCTTGCGGGCCATACGGCCGAACTCAATCGGATCGATACTGTTGTTCTGGCCGCGGCGAAGGCCGGAACTGCGCTCCCTCCCTCTGCTGAGATTTTTGGCGCGCTGAGCGACGCATCTATCGCCTGTGCCGATGTGATCGACACTGTTGGCGCCAGATCCGTTCCAGAAAACGTGCGTACAGGGCTGTTCCGGTTGAATTGTGCGATCACCGACTTGGCAGCATCTCTCAAGCTCTACGTGATGCTAAGGGTGCGCCCGACCTGAATCTAATTCGCAGTGGTCGCCAAGATCGACCGACGACGGCAGGCCAACATCTGGATGCCGCGACCTTATCGCCGTGCCGGCCAATTGCGACCTCCAACAATTTCTTAGTCCGCTTGCTTGACGTTGGAATGCGCGCGGCACGCAGCGACATGTTTCGCTCAGGTGGGGACACGCGCGCGGGCCGCTAGGCACGTTCCTGCGCAGCACCTAGCCAAGGGCTACAAGCGCTTCGCATCCTCGGTCATGCGTCGATAAATGGCCCGGGCATCCTTGGCGGCACGCAGCTCTTGAACGACTTCGGGATCTCGCAATTTGCGTGACACGCTTGCGAGAGCGTTGAGCTGCTGGCTCTGAGCGGGCTCGGGTCCCAGCAACAAGACGACGAGGTCGACGGGTTGACCGTCGACCGCCTCGAAGTCGACAGGCTCTTTGAGGCGCGCGAGCATCCCAAACGGCCCCTTCACTCCGGGCACGCAG
>JBAQHC010000105.1:0-3163 GCA_049288095.1 Alphaproteobacteria bacterium
ATGGCGGGCTCGGTGGCCGGCCATGACAGTGTAGATGGAGTGCGCGAGCTTGTCGAAGGATGAACGTCGCTTAGCCGGTCTTCTCGAACTCGGCGAAGGCCTCCTTGGCGATGCGGAAGCTGTCAACGCCCGCCGGCATGCCGGCATAGCACGCAACCTGAAGGAAGATTTCGCTGATCTCTTTCTTCGTAACGCCGTTGCGCAGCGCCGCCTTCACATGGGTCTTGAGCTCATGCGGGCGATTGAGTGCGGCAATCATCGAGAGGTTGATGAAGCTGCGGTCGCGCCGCGAAAGCCCATCGCGGCCCCAGATATAGCCCCAGCAGGTTTCCGTGGTCATTTCCTGCAGCGGCTTGTCGAAATCGGTCGCGGCGGCGAACGCCTTGTCGACATATTCCGCGCCCAAAACCTCGCGGCGGATCTTGATGCCTTTGTCGAACAGCTCTTTGAACATGATGCTCTCCTTTTCGTTGAACCCTCATCCTTCGACAAGCTCAGGATGAGGTGAATAACCGCAACTCCTCATGCTGAGCCTGTCGAAGCATGAGGAAAAGTGACTCATTCCGTCCAAGCGATGCCTTGCTCGCGCAAAAAGCGCTTGAGTCTTGGCTGATTGACGAACTGGTGGGCGATGAATCCGGCCTGCCGCGCACCTTCAACATTGGCGGCAACATCGTCGGTAAAGATCGAGCGCGCGGGATCGATGCGCGCGGCTTCGGCAACCTTGTCGAAGGCGCTGAGATTCGGCTTCACATCGCCGATTTCGTGGCTCAAATAGGGCTCGATGAGAGCGAGCGCGCCATCGGTCTCATCGACCAGCATGTTCCAATGCACCGCGTTGGTATTGGAGAAGATCATGACGCGATGCCTCTCGCCAAGGCGCTGCACGAATTCGAGCATGGCTTGATCGACCTCGAAGTGGCAGCACCAATCCTCGGCAAAGGTCGCCCAATCCGCCGAATAGCCGAGGTCGCGCGCCATCTGCGCGTGGAGCTCGTCGATCGGCAGTGCGCCTGTGCCCACGCGCGCATCGTGTGAGGACTGTCTGATGCGCTCAAGCGCATCCTCAGCTGTGCAGCGCGAGGCCAAGCGCTCATACAGAATGTCGTTGTCGTGCGCGACAATGACATTGCCCAAGTCAAAGACGAGCGCATTCTCTCGTGCGTCAGTCGCCATCGCTCACTTCTTGTCCGGGTCAAGGCCGGCCCAGCTTTCGACCAGCTTTGCCATGATGGTGAAATCCGAATCCGGGCCATAGACATTGTTGGTGATCGAAAGCATTTGACGCACGGCGGTGCCGACGACCATCGGCACGCCCATGGCCTCGGCTTCTTCAAGACACAGCCGCGCGTCCTTGAACGAGAGAGCAGTGGCGAAGCCGAAATCGAATGTGCGCGGCAGCACACTGCGCGGCCATTTATCGCGCGTTGCCGTGTTCATACCCGACGAAACATTGAGCACGTCGATCATGAGCTTGGGGTCGATGCCAGCCTTCATGCCCATCGCCATGCCTTCGCTGGTGATGGCAATTGCGGCGGCGGCAATCAAATTGTTCGCGAGCTTCATGGTTTGGCCGAGGCCAGGTTTCTCGCCCATGAAGAACAGCTTGCCGAAATTTCTGAGAATATTTTCGATCTTGTCGTAAGCCGCGCGCGGGCCCGAAACCATAACGGCGAGCGTGCCTTCCGCCGCGCCTTTGATGCCACCGGAAACCGGCGCATCGAGCGAGGCGATGGCTTTCTTGGCAAGCGCGTCATACACGATGCCCGCAACGCGCGGGCCCGTGGTCGAAAGATCGACAAATATCTTGACGCGGCTGCCATTGATCACGCCGCGCGCGCCAAGCGCAGTCTCTTGGACTACGGCGGGTGAGGGGAGGCTCGCAAACACAAGCTCGGCGGCGCTTGCGACTTCGGCCGCATCTTTGGCGCGTTTGGCGCCACGCTTCACGAGATCGCCAACAGCGGACTCATTCACATCGCATACCGTGAGCGTGTGGCCGGCATCGATGAGCCGGCCGGCCATGCGCGAGCCCATGCGGCCAAGGCCGATAAACCCGATATCTGCCATTTCTGTCTCCTCGTTACTTCTCCTCCCCTGTTTACGGGGGAGGTGTCGCCGTAGGCGACGGAGGGGGCATTTCTTTTGCGCTCAGAACGGCCCCCCTCGACCGCTGCGCGGCAACTCCCCCCGTAAACGGGGGAGGAGCTAATCACCACTATCGGCATCGCTTACATTTTCGGATCGACATCGAGGCGCACGACGCCGGCAAGCCCAGTCTTCGCGAGCGGATAGCGCTTGAGCACGTCAGGATCGTGGCCGGGCACAATATGCGCTTCGCTTGAGGCAAGCTTCCGGATGGTCACGAAGGCTTCCATGTATTCGTCAACATCGACAAGCGTTGGGTAGGGGTGGTTGCGATTGAGGTTCGCATAAAGATGCGCGGCGTCGGATGCAAGCACCACATAGCCGCGTCTCGTTTTCACGCGCGTCACCTGCAGGCCCTTGGTGTGGCCGCCCACCCTATGCAGCGTGAGGCCGGGCGCGAGCTCATCCACGCCATCGTGGAACTGCACCTTGTCGTTGAACACGCGGTGGACCATTTGCGAGACATGATCTGCTTCGAAGGAATGCCGGATCACCGAATGGCACATGGCTCGCCCCGTGACGAAGCGCATCTCCGCATCTTGAATGTGAAAGCGCGCATTCGAGAATAGCGGGATGTTGCCCGCATGATCGTAATGCATGTGGGAGATGATGACATCGCTCACTTTGCCGGGCTCGACGCCGATCGATTCCAAGCCTTCTGCGACCGGGCGGATGATTTGGCGGCCGCGCTTTTTTTGCATGTCGGGCGCGAAGCCCGTGTCGAGCACGAAGGTTTTGCCATTGCCCTCAATCACCCACACGAAATAATCGAGCGGCATGTTGCTGGTCTCGTGCGGATCGCCGCCGATGAAATTCTCGTGGCCCTTGCGGTCGTGATGGCCGTAATGCACCGCGTAGATTTCGTATGTGTCGCTCATGGTGCGTCACCGTCATTGTGGATTCCCTCCCCCATCGTGGGGAGGGTTAGGGTGGGGGGCGAACAAAGACTCGCTTTACCCTGTTCAGACTCCGACACCCCCACCCGAAACGCTTCGCGTTTCGACCTCCCCACAAG
>JBAQHC010000106.1:0-5880 GCA_049288095.1 Alphaproteobacteria bacterium
CGCCTATTCGGCGGCCAACAGAGATTTCACCCGTAGGCTGGAAACGTTGAATTTGACGCAACGGCAATGCATTACGTTGGAATTAATCGCCGCAAATCCTGGCACCTCTCAAATAGAGATTGCGGAAGCGCTCGGAATCGATCGATCGAGCATGATGGCTATCGCCGAGGAGCTCAACTTTCGCAAACTCGTTGCCCGGCAGCGATCCAAGGCCGACGGCCGAAGGCAGGAGCTTCGTCTAACACCGCGTGGGAAAGCTGTGCTCAAACAGGTCCGCGCGCTCGTTGAACAGCACGACAAATATTTCGCCGGCCGTTTCTCAAAGCGCGAACTTGGCGTTTTCGTAGAGAATTTGCGGCGGGTTCACCAACGGTTTTGAAGTCGCGCTGCAATCCTAAGTCACAGCGGCGCCCCAAAGCTTGCGCAATTCCTGCTTCTGGACCTTGCCCGAAGCGGTTCGAGGAATTGCATCGATGAACCGCACATGCTTGGGAACCTTGTAGTGCGCAAGCTGGCTGCGGCAGTGCGCAATAATCTCTTCTTGGGTGAGCTTCGTGCCATCCGAAACGACGACAAAAGCGCAACCAACTTCGCCCCACTTCGGATCGGGAACACCGATGACGCCGACATCGGCAATTCCTTTGAGGGCGTGTAGCGCGGCCTCGACCTCCGCCGGATAGACATTCTCGCCACCCGAGATGAACATGTCCTTCCATCGATCGACAATTCTGTAGAAGCCGTCTTCATCGCGCGTCGCTGCATCGCCGGTTTTGAACCAGCCGTCCTTGGTTAGAACCTTCGCCGTAGCATCGGGCTGATTCCAATACCCTGGCGTAACGCTTGGGCCCCTTACCCAAATCTCGCCTACCTGCCCCGCCTCCGCTTCATGGCCGTCTTGGCCGACAAGCTTGGCTTCGATCAGCATCGCCGGCACGCCCGCGCTGCCCAACTTCTTGCGGATGATGTTTTGATCGGGCGGTATGCCGAAAGCGGTCCCGGCCTCGGATAATCCATAACCTTCAACGAACGGCACGCCATCGGCGAGGAAAGCTTCGACCAAACTCGGCGGCACCGGCGCGCCACCGGAGATGATCGCTTTCAAATGTCCGAGGTCTGATGATTTATAGGTGGGATCCGCGCGCATGAGCTGGCCCATTTGCGTGACGGCAAAATAGTGCGTGAAGCCAAGCGATCGGTCGGACAAGAGCTTAAGCGCGTTCGCCGGCACGAAGCGGTCAGAGATGTAGAGCGTGGCGCCCATCAACAGAGTTGCGCGCGCAAGGCCGCAAAGGCCCGCGACATGAAACAAAGGCACATCGCACAGGGCGACATCACGCGGCGCAATTTCGGCAATGCCAGAGAAGTTGAAGGCGGTCGAGAAGGCGTTGCGCTCAGTGACAATCACTCCCTTTGGCCGGCCGGTCGTACCCGAGGTGTAGAGCAACAATATGCACGCATCTTCGGGAACATCGCGTGGCGCGGCCGGCGACGCATGGTCGATCGCCTCCCCAAGCTCATCTCTCCGTTCACTGATCGTCATGATGCGCTTAATCGGCGCGCCGGTCATCGCAATCTTGGCCGCGGCCTCGAACTCATCTTGATAGATGAAAAGCTCCGGCTCGGCGTCGGCGATCAATCCTTTCAGCTCGGGGCCCGCAAGGCGCCAATTGAGCGGCTGAAAGATCGCGCCGATGCGCGCGCAAGCGAGATGCAGCGTCAGCAAATTGATCGAATTGCGCGCGAGCAATGCCACGCGCCTGCCGAACGGCGCACCTAATGCCGAGATCAAGAACCCGGCGCACTTCGCGATCCAAGTATCGAACTCGCGGTAAGTCAGGCGACGGCCCGAGGCCAGCTCGACGAGTGCAAGCCGGTCGCCCGAGAACCTGGCATGGAATGCAATGCTGTCGCCAACGTTCAAGGGGCCGCCTCCAAATCGTCCTTGCGCGAAGAGCATAGCTGCTCGTGCGTCATCGGAAAAACCGAGGAAATCGCCCGTATTCGTTTGCTGGATTTTTGCATTTTTAGAGCGCTTTTCGATGCCGGATGAATGACTTGCCTGAATTGAGATCGAATCTCACCGTCGTTAAGATGGTGAATATCGCTGTGAGCCCCACTACGTGCGGGCGAGAGGCTATGCAATCACGACCTTTGTCCCGCATCCCGCGCATCCTTTCATCCTCAAGACAAACAAAAGCCGCGCATTATGCCCCCGTTCGGCGGGGCGTGGATGAAGTTGCGTAACGCGTTGATCTTCTTCGCGCGAAGCGGGGAAAACACCTCAGCGGATGATCTCGAAATCATCATCGCCCAAGGGCCGCGCGAAATCGCCCCATTTGCCGCTTCGGCGCCAGTAATCGGCAATGCCGAGATCGCGCACCAGCTGCTTGAAGCGCGGATCCTTGCGCGCCTCGGCGGCGGAGGGCATCCAAAGAAAGCGCTTAAATGGGAGCCCAAAGTCGACATAAGTACGCCTGAGGGCCGAGAGCACAAGCTCGGCATCGCCGAAAAGCCCGGCATAGAGCGACAGAACAAGTTGGGATGCCGGATTGCCGTGGGTGGGACCATCGAAGAAGCGGCGCACGACAAGCAGCGCCGCGGATGAATCGTCCAGCAATCCAGCCAAGTCGCGATGAAGTTGTACAAACGGGCCGCCGGCGGCGATGACGCGTTGCCACTGAGCTGCAATCTGCTCCCGCGTCATCCCGTTTCTCATGCGCATGAAGGCAGGAAGCTCTATGACATTTCGATTACCAGCGAGATCCAAGCTGCGCTCGTATTCGGCCTGGGCCTCAGTCAAGCGTCCGGCGATTTGAAGTGCGAATTGAAGCATGCCGGACAGCATCAGCGACAAGGGATCCTGGCGCACGCCCTGCTGAAATTCACGGACCGCCTCTTCCGGCCTGCCGGTGTCGAGCGCCATGACGCCGCGCGCGAATTCGAAAGACGCCAGGAAGCCAAGCGGCGCGGCGCGCTGTGGCAGCTTCTCATTCGCGGCCTCCAGAAACCGCTCGGCCTGCAGAATATCGCCCTGGAAGTACACCTGCCCCCATCTAGCTGCCATACCCACGGGCTCGTTCGGCGCCATCGCGACCACTCGCTCGTTGATGGCGGCCATTTCATCAAGCGTTTCAATGCGCCGCTCGGGCGCCCAGAACGAATAGTTGAGGAGCGCGCTGTACAGATAGACCCATGCCGGGACGAACCCCGGATCGAGCGCCACCGCCTCGCGCAAGAGCGCCATCGCGCGCGTAAGCCCCTCGCCGCCCTGATCGTGGAGCGCCCGGGCGCGCAAATATTTGTCATACGCTTCAAGGTTGTTGGTTCCGCGATCCTCAATCGCCTTCTTTTCCTCGGGTAGAAGATTGACCCGCAGCGCCGCGACGATTGCTTCGGAGATTTCGTCCTGAAGTGCAAAGATGTCGTCGAGGTCGCGGTCGTAGCGCTCGGCCCAGAGGTGGTTGCCAGTTGCGCCGTCGATGAGCTGGGCCGTGATGCGAACTCGCTTGCCGGATTTGCGCACGCTGCCTTCGAGCACGTGGGTAACCCCAATCTGGCGTGCCACCTGCTTGATGTCGACCGATTTGCCTTTGAAGGTGAATGCCGTGTTGCGCGCGACGACTGCCAGCGCCGAGACCTTGGAAAGGTCGGTGATGATGTCTTCGCTGATGCCGTCGGCGAAATATTCCTGCTCGGGATCGTTGCTCATATTCGCAAACGGCAAAACACAGATCGAAACGCCGACACGTTCGCTTTGAGCATTGGGTGCTTTGAGAGGAGCTGCGCCGCCGACGAGATCGGCGATGCTGGCTATGACCTTGCGCCAGCCGGGCGCCGTGAGATCGCCAGACCATCCGTTGAGGTCGGCGCATTGGATACGATCGAACGGCATCGGTGGTGCCGCACCATCGACCGTAAGCTGCACCAGCTTGCGGTCGTTGCGCGCGCGATCCGCCTCGGACTGCACCCATTCCGACCTAACGGCCTCGGCCGACCAGATCACCACCACGGCTTTGGCGGCCTTCAGCCGCTCCTCGATCACCTCGGCATAAGAGCGATGCGCCGGCAGCTCATCGTCGCGCCATACGCCATAGCCGAGCGCGCGCAGAGCCTGCGCGATTCGCTGCGCTTGCGCCGCCGTCGAGCGGGCGTAGGAGATGAAGATGTCAGCCATCTCGATATCTCCTCGTCATTGCGAGGCCGGCGTTTGTCCGGCCGAAGCAATCCAGTGCAACGCGCTTTGCTCCTGGATCGCCACGGCCGCTTCGCGGCCTCGCGATGACGGTGATGGTCTGCCCGCGCGTCATCGGACGATCTCGAAATCATCATCGCCAAGGGGCCGCGCGAAGTCGCCCCATTTGCCGCTCTTCTTCCAGTAATCGTAAAGCCCCAAATCGCGTACGATCGCCTTGAAGCGCGGATCCTTACGCGCTTGCACGAGCACCGGAAGCCACAAATAGCGTTGCGGCGAGAAGCTCATGTCAACAAAAGCGATCCGCAGCGCAACGAGCGCGGCGTCAATTGCGCCGAAGGCACCGGCCAACAGCCCGAGCTGAACCAGGCGAGTCGCACTTTGGTTTGTGGGATCTGCGGCGGCGCGCGAGATAAGCTGACGTGCTGCTTCCGTGGCGAAGAGAACAGGCTCAATTTGATCGAAAACCGTCGCGCGCATCTCTGGACCGCGGCTGGACAAGAATCGCTGATATTGCGCCGTGATCTCCTCGGGCTTGGCGCGTGCCCACAAGCGCAAGAACGCCAGGAATTCGATCATGCTTCGATCGCCGGCCAAGTCCTTGCTGCGCTCATATTCGGCTTGCGCCTCTTCGCGCTTGCCGCCGACATCAAGCCGGCCCTGAAACATGAGCGAAACAACCAGCGAGAGCGGGTCCAGCCGGAGCATCGGCCGGTACGTCTCGATTGCCTCCTCAAAACGGCAGACAGCCTCCTGAAAGTAGGCGCGGTGACCGATCAACGCGCCTGCCGGCGCGCTGCGCGCGGCCTCGTCATGGAGCTGCTCGGCACCAACATAATCGCGATTGAATTGCCTCTGAGCGCCGCGGATAGTCTGCGTGAGCCACTGGTGCGACGAGGTCTGTATGATTCGCTCGTAAGTGGCGTCAAGCTCTGCAAGCGCCTCGGCCCGATGATCGGGTGCAGCGACAGCATAGTTGCGCAAAGCCTGAATGAGACCGCCCATCGCCGGCTGGAAATTCGGATCCAGTGCGATCACGTGGCGATAGAGCTCGATGGCGCGCTTGAGGTTCGCAGCACCCATGCGGTCCGTCAAAGTGCGCGCGCGAAGGTAGATGTCGTAGGCCTCGACATTGCTTGTGCCGCGGGTCTCGATGGCTTTCTTTTCTTCGGGAAGCAGCTTGAGCTTGAGCGCCTTGACGATCGTTTCAGAGATCTCGTCCTGCAGCGCGAAGATATCGGCAAGATCGCGGTCATAGCGCTCGGCCCAGACGTGGCCATTGGTTGCGCCGTTGATAAGCTGCGCCGTGATGCGCACGCGATTGCCGGATTTGCGCACGCTGCCTTCGAGCACATGGCTTACCTTTAGCTGATGCGCGACCTGCGGCAGATCGACGTGGCGGCCCTTGAACATGAAGGCCGAATTGCGCGAGATGACGGTGAGCGCCGAGACCTTCGAGAGATCGGTGATGATGTCCTCGGTGATGCCGTCCGAGAAGTATTCCTGCTCCTGATCTCCGCTCATATTTGCAAACGGCAGAACCACAATCGACACCTTGCTGGTCTCGGGAGCCGGAGCGAAAGAATCGGGCGCAGACTTTCGCGCGATCTCGAACGCGCTCACTTTGGTTTGCATCTTGGCAAGCGCGACTTCGCCGACCGCGCGCATCGCCCGGTCTTTCTGGGTGC
>JBAQHC010000107.1:0-5838 GCA_049288095.1 Alphaproteobacteria bacterium
GGTTAGGGGAGGGATGGCAGCAGGCGCCGCATCCAATCCCCCACCTAACCTCCCCCAGAGGGGGAGGGACAAACAATCGCAAGCGCCACGCTTGCGCCCACTAGCGCTCCGTGGCGCCATGTGCGGAGTAAAACTCTGCAATCACTTCCTCGATCTCCGGCGCATCGACCGAGAGATCGGCGATCTCATGCGAGGCGGTAATCTTCGCGATGATCGCGGGTGCCGAGATTTTGCGCGTGTCGAAGCCGATTTCGATACGGCGCCCATTACGGGCGATAATCCTCGCGTCGCCCGGCTCCAATTCGCCCACGTCTTCCGCGAAATCGATAACGAGGCGCCGCTCGCTGTCGAATGCCGCCCGTATCTGGGCAATCGGCCCGTCTCGCAAGATCAGGCCGTTGCCGATGATGATCACGCGGCTCGCAAGCGCTTCGATGTCGTGCATGTCGTGCGTCGCGAGAATGATCGTGACGCCGTGATCGCGGTTGAGCGCACGCACGAAATCGCGGACGGCGAGCTTTGATAGCGCATCAAGACCAATGGTGGGTTCGTCGAGAAAGAGGATCTTCGGTGAATGCAGCATTGCTGCGGCAATATCGCAGCGCATGCGCTGGCCGAGCGAAAGCTGGCGCACCGGCTGATCGAGCAAGCGCTCAATGCCGAGAAGGGCAATCAGATCTTCTGAGGTCTTGCGGAACTGCGCGGGCGGCACGCGGTAGATATCGCGTAAAAGCTCGAAGCTCTCGATCACCGGCAAATCCCACCACAATTGCGTGCGTTGGCCGAACACCACGCCGATGTCCGCGACATGCGCGATACGTTCGCGCCACGGCACGCGGCCGCTGATCTCACACAAGCCGCCGCTCGGCTCGAGAATGCCGGTTAGAATCTTGATGAGAGTCGATTTGCCAGCGCCGTTCGGCCCGATCATGCCGACAAGCTCGCCCGCTTCCAGGGAGAAGCTCACGCCTTTGAGCGCTTCGATTGTACGGTAGCTCCGGCGGAACAATCCGCGTGTCGCACCCATAAGGCCTGCCTCGCGCGTGGCCACGCGATAGTCTTTCGACAGATCTCTGACGATGATCTGCGGCATGGTGGTAGCAAGGCGGCGAAAAAGGGCGCGGAATATGCCGCGCGGGCCGCGCCTCGTCAATGCCGAAATTGCGCAATTTGTCTAGCGGGTCGCTGCACTTTTCGGCGGTGTGTAGGGCCGGCCGACGCAATGAAAGTCGAAGCCGGCCTCGACCATTTCAGGCGGGTTGTAAATGTTGCGGAAATCAAACACCACAGCGCGCTTCATCACATCGCGCAGTCGCTTTAGATCGAGCGCGCGAAACTCATTCCACTCCGTGAGAATGACCAGAGCATCGGCGTTCTCAGCCACTTCATAAGCGTTCGCGCAATAAGTGACCGACTGGAAATACTTTTTCGCTTCCTCCATGCCTTCGGGGTCGAAAGCGCGAATGGAGGCGCCGGCGTTCTGAAGCACGGGAATAATGTCCAGGCTCGGCGCCTCGCGCATATCGTCGGTCATCGGCTTGAAGGTCAAACCGAGGATGCCGATCGTGCGGCCGCTAAGCGAGCCGTTGAATGCGCTAATCACCCGCTCGGCCATCTTATGCTTGCGCGCGTCATTGACTTTGACGACTTCCTCGATGAGCCGCACAGGTGATCCTGCTTCCGCGGCGGTGCGCGTGAGCGCGAGCGTGTCCTTGGGAAAGCAAGAACCGCCATAACCCGGCCCAGGATGGAGAAATTTCGAGCCAATGCGGCCATCAAGCCCGATGCCGCGGCTCACATGCTTCACATCCGCGCCGACTTTCTCGCAAAGATCGGCGATCTCGTTGATGAAGGTGATCTTCATCGCGAGAAACGCATTCGCCGCGTATTTGATCAGCTCGGAAGTCTCGCGCGAAGTGAACACGAGCGGCGTCTCGTTGAGATAAAGCGGACGATAGAGCCCTTGCATCACCTGCACGGCGCGCGGCGATTCCGTGCCGACGACAATGCGGTCCGGCCGCTTGAAGTCTTCGATCGCGGAGCCCTCGCGCAAGAACTCCGGATTGGAGGCGACGTCGAACTCCGCGTCGGGGCGCGCGGTACGCACGATGCGCTCGACTTCGCGGCCGGTGCCGACTGGAACCGTGGATTTGGTGATGATCACGGTGTAACCGGTCAGCGCATCCGCGATCTCTTCGGCAGCACGGTAGACATAGCTCAAATCGGCATAGCCATCGCCGCGGCGCGAGGGCGTGCCGACCGCAATGAACACAGCATCCGCACCGGCGACGGACGAGCGCAGATCGGTCGAGAAGCTCAAGCGCCCTGCGCGCACATTTTCCGCGACAAGCGTGTCGAGGCCGGGCTCGAAGATCGGCATCTCGCCGCGCTTCAAGCGCTCGATCTTGGCGGCATCCTTGTCGACGCACACCACCGTGTGACCGAAGTCGGAAAAACAGGCGCCGGACACAAGGCCCACATAGCCGGTCCCGATCATGGCAACGTGCATTTGCTGCTACCCCTTCACGTTGATCTTACGCGTCATTAAGTTAAGACCCGGCTTTCAACGCGGCTGCGATAGGTATTGATAGCCGCCATGAGATCGTCGGCGCCGAAGTCGGGCCATCTCTTGTCGATGAAGACGAGCTCTGCGCGCGAGGCCTGCCAAAGCAAGAAATTCGAAAGCCGCTGCTCTCCGCTGGTGCGGATCACAAGCTCAGGATCTGGCGTACCGGCCGACCACAGGCGGGCATCGATCGCCTGCTCGTCGATCTCCGAAACGCTAATCCGGCCCTCGGCGACGTCATCGAGCAGATGCTCCACACCGTCGAGAATTTCCTGCTGCCCGCCATAGTTGAAGGCGATCCGCAGATTGAGGCCGGTATTGTTCTTTGTTTTCTCGGTCGCTTCATCGAGTAGCGCAGATATGTCACGCGCCAAGCCTTCGCGCTCTCCGACGAATGTCATCCGTACGTTGTTGGCGTTGAGCTCATCTAGTTCACGGCGCATAAAGATGCGCATGAGATCCATGAGGTAATTCACCTCAAGCTGCGGCCGCTTCCAATTCTCCGCCGAGAAGCCGAACAAGGTGAGATAGCCAACACCAATATCGCTTGCGGCGCGCACCGTGCGTTTTACGGTCTCCATTCCGGCGCGGTGCCCTGCTTGACGGGGCAAATGACGGTCGGCGGCCCAGCGGCCATTGCCATCCATGATGATGGCAATGTGGTGCGGCACCGCGAGGGGATGTTGCTCGGCCTTTGCCAAGGTCACTGGCTTAGATCCTTGAGAAATGCCTTGAGCCCACTGCTGAGCTCTGGTCGCCTTAGAGCGAGCGAGATATTCGCCTTGAGAAAGCCGAGCTTGTCGCCGCAATCCCAAAATTCGCCGGTATAGACCGAGCCGTGGAAAGGCTGCTTGCCAATGAGGCGCGCCATCGCGTCCGTCAGCTGAATTTCGCCTCCTGCGCCGCGCTCGCCGCGCTCGATCTCGTCAAACACTGCGGGCTGCAAAATGTAACGCCCGAGCACATGCAATCGTGACGGTGATTTCTCGGGGTCCGGCTTTTCGACCAGCCCGCGGACCTGCGGCCTTTCGCTCTGCGATCCTCCGACGTCGGCGATGCCATATTTTTTCACTTCGTCTCGAGCAACCTCTTTGAGCGTGATGACATTGCCGCCGGTTTGCTCATAAACCTCGACAAGATCTTTAAGCGCGCTTCTCGCGGGGTCGGTCAACACATCAGGCAAACTCACCGCGAAAGGCTCGTTGCCGATAATGTGGCGCGCGCACCAAATGGCGTGGCCGAGCCCCAATGGTCTTTGCTGGCGCGTGGTCATCACTTGGCCGGCTTTGGGCATGTCAGAGACGAGCGAGCGGTACGCATCGTCCTTGCCCTTTGCGCGGAGCGTATCTTCGAGCTCGTAGGCGTGGTCGAAATGATCGACGATCTCAGTCTTGCCGCGGCCGGTGACGAAAATGATCTCGGTAAGCCCTGCCGCCTGCGCCTCTTCGACCGCATATTGAATGAGCGGCTTGTCGACGATTGGGAGCATTTCCTTCGCCACGGCTTTGGTCGCGGGAAGAAAACGCGTGCCCAGCCCGGCGACCGGAAACACAACTTTGCGAAGGGATGTTGCCATTTTGAGCTAACCCCAATTATGTATGCCGCTGGCGGAATTCCAGTGTCGGCCGTTTCCTCGCGTTTATCCCCAATCTTTGGCCGTTTGAAGTCCTGTTTCAGGGGATACACGCCATTTAGGCATGCCGGCCCGGCTATGGTGTTCTTAAGATTCTAACGATTCGAAAAGCCTAGACGGGTTCAAAAAATGCGGGGCCTCTTCGCCGTTATCGCCGTTCTCTTCCTTGCGCTGTCAGGCGCCGCATGGGCCCAGCAGGCCGACGACACGCCGCCTGCGGTGAAAGAATTCTACCAGGGACATGCTGCATTGCAGCAGAACGATGCGCAAGAGGCGATCGAGCATTTTTCGAAGGCGCTTCAGCTGGGCAAGCTCGATCAGACTCAGATTGCCTATGTCCATCACTACCGTGCCATCGCTTATCAAAGGCTGGACCGGCAGCAGGAAGCGATTGACGATTACACCCAGGCCTTGGCGATCGGCTCGCTGCCCCAGCGGGTCCAGGCGGCGATCTACTACAACCGCGCCATTGCGCTCGATCACCTCGCCAACTTCGACCGCGCCATCAAGGATTACAGCCAAGCCATTGCTCTCAAGCCGGATTATGCCGAAGCCTATATGAACCGCGGCAACGCCTACCGGAAGCTTGGTGACAACGACGCCGCGCTCAAGGATTACGAGGCCTCTGCCTCCTACGGCAACCCGATCAAGCAGCTACCCTATTACGGCGAGGGTTTAGTACTTGAGGCCAAAGGCGACAAGCAGGGCGCCTACAAGGCGTTCCAGACGGCGTTGCTTCTGGCGCCGGATTTTGAGCCGGCAAAGCTCAAGGTTGAGGGTTATCAGGCTGCCGGTATTGTGCCCGGGGCAAGTGCCGGCACCACGGCTTCGATCAAGCCAGTTACCCCAACGACATCCGCGCCGGCAACGACGATGACACCTTCGGCGACACCGCCGGCATCCCCTGCGCCGGTTACAGTCGCTTCGGCCAATTATCCGCCAGCAACGGGCGCTGCTGGGGCCAAGCCAGGCACCGCGCCAGCCCCAGCAAAGCCCGCCTCAACTGCTCAGCAAGCGGCGCAAAGTGTGAGCCCAGCGACCACCCAGCCCAAAGCTGGCGCTACCGTCGCGGCTTCCACCTCGCCGCCGGCACAGGCAGCAAAACCCGCGGGCGCCGGATCGACGGCGACTGGGTTGGCTACCGCAACCCCGTCCAAGCCCTCTACGCCGGCCTCTGCAACAAGCAGCGTTGCAAGCGCTGAAACGCCCAAGCCGCCTCAACCGCCGATATCCGCAGGCCAAGCTGAGCCCAAAGTGGCGGCGAAGGCTCCTCAGCCCGCGAAGGCTGAAACGAAAGTGAGCGGGGCACCGACTGCGGCTACCGGGACCACGAGTGCTACCAACAAGGCCGGCGAACTCGAAGTCGCCGAGGCGGCGGTACCGGCCGTCGGCTCCACGCCGACCACGCCCACGGCATCAGCGCCTCCAGTTGCCAGTGCGGCGAAGGTGGCAAGTGCAGCCGCAGCGGGCGGCGGCAACTTCCTGGTGCAGCTGGGCGCTTTTACGAGCGAAGACCAAGCGCATACACATGCAACGCAGATTGTCGGCAAGCATGCCGATCTTCTGAATGGTCTCAATCAGGATATTCAGCGTGCTGATCTTGGCGCAAAAGGGATTTATTTCCGCTTGCGCTTTGGTC
>JBAQHC010000108.1:0-11551 GCA_049288095.1 Alphaproteobacteria bacterium
GTTCTGCTCAGGGCCAGTCCGATAGCGCAAGAGATGATAGCCGCGTTCCAATGGGTCGCTGACACTGTCACCGCGGTCTTGGAGCACCTCTATGCTCAAATAGCCGGTGCCGTTGACATCGGCCGGAAGGGCGCGCGCGGCGGCCCAAGTGCTCCCGCCACTCCCGCCGTTCTGGCGACCGATCACAAGCGTTTGAAGGCTATCGCGTCCGTCGTTAACGACATGCACAAAGACCTCGGAGCCATCAAGCTCGCCGTGCCAGGCGCCTAAGAGCTTGCTACCATCGTCGGCGACGGCGTTGCTCTGAATCGGATTCTCAGAGGTCGGACTAGTCGGTTCGCATGCCCCAAGCGTCAAGGCCAGCGCCCCGGCCAGGACGCAGAAGACGGATCTCTTGTTGGTCAGTTGGAGCATCCTAATCCCCGTTCGATCTGGGGCATATGCGCAACGCGCCCGTCTAGGCACCATCGACACCTAGTACTAGAAACAATGAATGTACGCTGACAGAACAACGAATATATGGCATCGGTCTCCGGTTTTCTACAATCGACGCTCGGTCAGGGATCATGAGGCGGCGTAACCGCAGATTGCTGTTGGCGATTTCATGCGTTGCCCTGGCCGGTGGCGCGGCCGGGCTCGCGCTCTGGGCGCTGAGGAACACGGCAACTTACTTCTACAGCCCTTCGGATTTGGCGGCCCTCGCGACAAAGCCTTCCGGCGACATCCGCATTGGCGGGCTTGTCGAGCGTGGCAGCATCAGCCGATTTGGCGCGCAATCGATCGAATTCAAGGTGACCGATCTCAAGTCGGAGCTTGCCGTCAGTTTCTCCGGCGTCGCGCCGAGCCTGTTTCGCGAAGGGCAGGGCGTTGTCGCCGAGGGCCGGCTTGCGCGAAATGGCAAGTTCGAGGCGCACACGATCTTGGCCAAGCACGACGAGACCTACATGCCGCCGGAAGTCGCTAAAGCGCTGAAGGAGCGCGGCCTCTGGGAGGGCGCTACCGGGACTTCGCCGAAGACGGCTTTAACCGGCCGGCCCGGTTCGCAGTCCGCACAATGATCGCCGAACTCGGACATTTCGCCTTGGTGCTCGCTTTCGCGACGGCGCTCGTGCAGTCCTTCGCCGGGCTAGCCGGCCTACGCGAGCCCCGTCTTCAAGCCATGACGGTGGCCGCCGCGCATGCGCAACTCCTGCTGATCGCAGCGGCGTTCTCCGCGCTGATTTGTTTGTTCGTCGTCAGCGACTTTTCGCTCGCTGTGGTGACGGAGAACTCGCATTCGGGCGTGCCGCTGCTCTATCGCGTCGCCGGCGTGTGGAGCAATCACGAAGGCTCGATCGTGCTTTGGGTGCTGTTGCTCGCTCTGTTCGGAGCGCTTCACGCCGCAACACGGCATCCAATCGATGCGGAGCTTAAGGCGCGCGCGCTCGGCTTTCAGGGACTGATTGGCGCTGCCTTTCTCGCCTTCATCTTGTTCACTTCAAATCCGTTCGCGCGGCTCGCACCGGCACCGCTCGATGGCGCCGACATCAACCCGATACTGCAAGACCCGGCGCTGGCCTTCCATCCCCCGCTGCTTTATGTCGGCTATGTCGGCTTTTCGGTTTGCTTCGCGCTCGCGATGGCGGGCCTGTTAGGTAATCGCATCGATGCGACGTGGGGCAGGGCCGTGCGTCCATGGGCGCTGATGTCGTGGATCGCGCTCACGCTCGGCATCGCGCTCGGCTCGTTCTGGGCCTACTACGTGCTCGGCTTCGGCGGCTTCTGGTTCTGGGACCCGGTCGAGAATTCATCGCTCTTGCCGTGGCTCGCCGGCACGGCGCTGTTGCATTCGACTATTGTCGTCGAGCGGCGCGAGGCGTTGCGCGGTTGGACCGTGCTGCTAGCGATCCTTGCCTTTGCGATGGGTCTGCTCGGCACATTTCTTGTTCGTTCGGGCGTGCTCAACTCGGTCCATGCATTCGCGAGCAATCCCGAGCGCGGCATTTTCGTGCTCGCGATCTTCATCGGCTTTGTCGGCGTCGCACTTTCGCTTTATGCGTGGCGTGCGCCCATGCTCGCGGCCGGTGGCGCCTACCGGCTGATCAGCCGAGAAGGCGCGATCGTGCTCAACAGTCTCTTGTTGTCATCGGTCGCGGCGGCCGTGTTGATGGGTACGCTCTATCCGATGATCCTCGAAGCGCTGACGGGCGACCTGGTTTCGGTTGGTCCGCCTTACTTCAATCTCGTCGTCGGATTGCTGATCTCGCCGTTGCTTTTGGTTTTGCCGATGGGTCCGCTCGCGGCGTGGAAGCGCGCCGATTTGCCAGCTGTATTTTCAAAACTTTGGCTCGCGGCAATTGTCGGCGCTGCCGTTATGGGCATTGCCCTTGCGCTGACAAACGGCACGAAGATTGAGCCGGTGCTGATTATGGGCGCCGGCAGCTGGATTTTCGTGGGAGCTGCCGCCGATCTCTTGGACCGCGCGGCATTCTTCCGTGCCGATTTGGGGGTCTCGCTCAAGCGCCTTGTAGGATTGCCGCGCTCGGCATTCGGAACTGCATGCGCCCATGCGGGCTTTGGCGTTGTGCTATGCGGTGTTGCCGCCGCCGGCGCATTCCAACTCGAGACACTTTCCGCGCTGAAGGTTGGCGATGCGTTGGATCTCGGCCGGTTTCACATCACTCTTGCGTCGGTAGTGCCAGCGCAAGGTGCAAACTACACAGCGGACCGGGCAACGTTCCGCGTCCTCTCCCCTAGCGACAACACCACGGCCGTCAGTGAGCGGCGCCGCTATTGGACGCGGCGCGTCGACACGACCAAGGTGGGCCTGCAGCAGCGTGGGCTCTCAGAGATTTATATCGCGCTCGGCGACAAACGAACACTTCCGAACGGCGCATCGGCTTACAGTGTGCACGCATACTATCATCCGCTCGTGCTCTTGATCTGGGCGGGGGCTTTGATGATGGCCTTCGGCGGCGCGCTCGCGCTCAGTGATAGGCGGCTGAGGCTTGCCATCCTCCGCAAGCGGATCGTCCCGGCTGGCGCTGTGCAAACGCAGCCTGCCGAATGATAAGGCGCCTCCTCATCATCGCCGCGCTCGCCCTGGCAAGCTTGCCGGCGCTCGCCATAGAGCCTGAGGAGCAGCTCAAAGACCCGAAACTCGAAGCGCGTGCGCGCGCGTTGAGCCAAGAGCTTCGATGCCTGGTTTGCGAAAATGAAACCATCGACATGTCGCAGGCGCCGCTTGCGGCTGATCTTCGCCTACTGGTGCGCCAGCGCATTCTTGCAGGCGACAGCGATGCGCAAATTCGCAAGCTCCTCACCGACCGCTACGGGGAATATGTGCTGTTTCGTCCGCGCTTCGACGCGCGAAACGCCGTCCTTTGGATAGGGCCTTTCGCGCTACTCCTTTTGGTCGGCTACGTTCTGGTTATGCGTTCACGGGGGGCCGTGCCGAACACGCAGGACGCATTAACGGCCGCCGAGGAGATGGAACTCGCCGCGGATGTGAGCGACTCCGGCACCTCAGATGCCACACCGAACGCCGAAACTTCGCCGGCCCCGCGCGTTACGAAGATTTAACTGCGCGGACAAGTTGGCGTAACGCAGATTGAACTAGCTTTCGTTTTGTCGCGCTCGGCTCGCATTGTCCTGCGAAATGGGGGGCGACGAGTGGGGGAGAGAGTCGCCGTCGGCTGCGTTCGTTCCTCTTGCATCCGATGACGAGTTCTCGGCTGCGGCGCAGTGCCGGGCCAAGTGTAGGCGTAGCGTTCTAGTGATGAATCGCGGCGGTTCCTGACCCGTCCCTTGGGGCTGGCCGCGACGGAAGGGCGGCGGCGAGCGAGTTGCGTAAGGCTTGCCCCGCCACTTCCAGACCTGCGCACCTCGCAAATTGCGAAAAAAGGCGAACAAACACTCCGGCGGCCTTGTTCTCCAACCCTGTGAGAAACATCTATGGTAGCGACAGTAACGGTCTTGAGACCCAGAATCCTGCCTCGCGATGAGACCTCGCGCGAAGAGCCCCGGAGGCCGCAGGCTGGCGGGGAACAGAAAGGCCCGGCCGCCGAAACCAAGAAGATGCGACTTTTGCTAATTGAAGACGACCGCGAGGCCGCGGCCCATACGGCTAAGCTTCTGTCCGAGTTCTCCCACATCGTCGACGTGGCCTATGATGGCGAGAGTGGGCTCGAGCTTGCACGCAAGGGCGACTATGACGTGCTGATCGTCGACCGGCGCATACCTTTGCGCGACGGCCTCAACCTCGTCGAAACGCTACGCAAGGAAGGGGTTCAGACCCCGGCGATCTTTTTGAGCGCCTTGTCCGATGTTGATCACCGCGTCGAAGGCCTCAAGGCCGGCGCCGACGACTATCTCGCAAAGCCGTTCTATTCCGCCGAGCTCAATGCACGGCTCGAGGCTGTCGCGCGCCGCACGCATCCGGTCACGGTGGAGACTCGCATCACAGTTGGCGATCTTGTGCTCGATCTTCTGACGCGCAAGGTTCATCGCGCGGGGCGTGAAATCCCGCTGCAGCCGCGCGAGTTCAATCTCCTCGAATTCCTGATGCGCCATGCCGACCAGGTCGTGACGCGGGGCATGCTGCTGGAGCAGGTGTGGGGCATCCATTTCGATCCCCAGACCAATGTGATTGACGTGCATATTTCGCGCCTTCGGGCCAAGATCGATAAGGGGTTCGACAGGCAAATGTTGTTTACGGTTCGGGGGGCTGGTTATTCCCTCAGGGCAGCGAACTAGCATCTTCAGAACGGCGACGTTCTGGCGGGGAGCGCGCATCTCACTGATCGTGGGAAGCGCGCTCGTTGCGCTTTGCTTCATCGGCATTTGGGGCCGGATGTATCTCGTCCAACGCTCCTTCAACAACGAAATTACAGGCGTTCTTTCTCAGCTGGAGGCGCTCGCGCAAAGCGAATCGCTTGAGGAATTCGCGGACGACATCGACAAGCGCAAGGACGCCTATCCGAACCTCATAATTCTCCTGGGTCAGCGCAACAAGGTACGCACCTTGCTTGGCGGCACCGAACTGTTTCAAACGCATTGGCGCGCGGGTACCTTGCGATTCGTCGAATGGCCGAACGTGCCCACAAGTTCCGCGGGCACCGATCAGGCGATCCACAGCGATTGGATTACCATGACGGCCTATCCGGGCAACGAGGGCGGCCACATCGTGCCCGATCCCGTGCGTATCGAGGCGCGCTATGTCTATCTGCCCGAGGCCGAGTCGACCGGCCAGCCCGGTTTGCTGCTCATTGTTGGGCGTGACAAGGCGATCGGCGATGCCAATTACACTCAGGCCGCCGAATACAGCGGCTTTGTGCTTCTGGTTGTCCTTGCTTTCGTCGGCCTGAGCGGCATCTGGACCGCAAAATTTGTTGTCAGCCGGCTCGACGGCATCTCGGATGCGGCGACCAATATCATCGGCGGCGATCTGAAACGGCGCGTGCCGGTCGGGCCCAAGAATAATGAATTCGACCGCATGTCCGAAACGCTTAACCGCATGCTCGACCGCATCGAGCGGTTGCTGGGCGGGATGCGGGAGGTCTCCGACAACATTGCTCATGACTTGCGGACGCCGCTCTACCGGTTGAGAAGCCGCATCGAACTTGCGCTCATCGATGTCGATACCAATGAAACGCCGCAAGGCGCGCGCGAGGCGCTGGAAGTCGCACTCAATGAAGCCGACGGCCTTCTGGCCACATTTAACGCGCTCATGTCGATCGCGCAGTTCGAGGCCGGTGCCATGTTGCAGACGGCGAAGCGCGAGGATGTTGGCGCGATCCTGCGCGACGTTGCCGACCTCTATGAGCCGGTTGCCGAAGACCGCGGCTTCCGCCTCGTAAGCTCGATCCCGGAAGGCCTTCACATCAATTGCCACCGCGAGCTGATCGTTCAGGCGCTGTCCAATCTCGTCGACAACGCGTTTAAATACTCGCCCGAAGATACGACGGTGACGATTGGCGCGCGGCTCGTTCAGCCCGTCCATGGCCAAGGTCGCGCAGTCGAACTCTATGTCGCCGATGAGGGGCCTGGCATTCCGCGCGAAGACCGCGAGCGCGTCGTCAAACGCTTTGTGCGGCTCGAGCGCGTGCGCGATGTCACGGGCAGCGGCCTTGGGCTCAGTCTGGTCGCCGCGGTCGCACAGGTGCATGAGGCCGAGCTGAAGCTTGACGACGGCCCAAATGGCCGTGGCCTTGAGGTGCGCCTGGTAATGCCGTCGGCCTAAACCGCAATCCGCTTACATTGAATCGCCCCTCCCTTGACGGGAGGGGCAGACTGCGTCCGGCGCATGCCGGCCGTAGTCGGGGAGGGTGGGCCGCTCGCGAGATGCTCCGTATACCCCTCCCCCTATCCCCCTCCCGCATGGGGAGGGGGGATTAACGGCGGGCGTGCATCCGATTTGAGGAATCTGATCTCTAGCCTAAACCGCAATGGCAGCAGAACGCTCCTCGCGTACGGTCATGAGGCCCACTGCGCCCACGATCAGGAACACGAGCACCGAGGCAACGCCCGCGCGTTGATTGCCGGTTAGTTGCGTGACGAGCGCAATTGCGGTTGGCGCGAGAAACGAAGTCGCCTTGCCACTCAATGTAAACAGCCCGAAGAACTCGGCCATCATGGATTCAGGCGCGATGCGCGCGAGCAATGTTCGGCTCGATGCAAGCGCAGGCCCCATGAAAACGCCGCCCACGGTGCCGCAGAGAATGAAAGCCTGTTCGGTGAGATGTTTGAAGCCCATGCCGGCAAGCAGATTGCCGACCAGCGGCAGTGGCTGTGCGTTCGCTGCGTCATCGAGCGTGATGAAGAACCATAACGAATGTTGGCCGATGCTGAGCGCGAGCGCGACGCTGAGCGCGACGGCACAGATGCTCACCAGGATCGTTGGCTTCGAGCCGAAGAGATCGTCCAGCCGCCCGCCGATGAACGCGGCAAAGACGATCACCGAAAAGATGATGAGGCCGAACAGGCCGACCTCGGCGGGCGTCCAGCCGAACGTGCCGGTGGCGTAAATGCCGATGAAGGTGAAGGTCGCGACAAGGCCGTCGAAAAAGAGCATGCGCGCGAAAAGGTAGCGCATGATGTTCGCGTATTTCCTCACTTGGCCAAGCGTTGCTCTGAGCTGGCGCAAGCCCGCCGGGAATGCGGCTGCAAGGCTTAGCCCTTTGCGCGGCTCATCGGGCGTGAACAGAAAGAATGGCAAAGCGAGCGCGGCAAACCACAAGCCGGCCATGGGACAGATGATGCGCACATCTTCTGCACTCGCACGGTTAAGGCCCAGTGCCGGCACTTGAGCCATGCCGAACAGCGCGAGCCAGGAAATGAAGATGATCAGTGTACCGAGATAGTTGGAAGAAAAGCCAAGTCCGCTCAGAAATCCAACGCGGTCCTCAGGGGCCACGCGCATGAGCAGCGAACCGTGGCAAAGAAACGAAAGCTCCGAGGTCAGCGCGATGATGACGAGTGTGATTGCAACCGGCAGCGCCGGCGTGCCCGGTGCTGCGAACCAAAGCAAAAGCAAACCGGCGATCACCGGCACGGATAGGATGGCCATAATCGGTTTGCGCGGCCCGTAGGCGTCGGCCATCGATCCGATGATTGCCGAGGAAAGTGCAATCGAAAGCCCGGAGGCGCCTTCGATATAGGCCCACAGCGACTGGCCCCTGACGGCATCGCCGACGATCGCGCGCGCGAAATAAGGCGCGAAAACGAAGATTTTGACGATGTTGAAATAGGGCCCGCCCGCCATGTCGTAGGCCACCCAGCCGAGCTGGCCCTTAAACGACGTTGCGCGCGCGCTGACCGCAGGGGTCGTGGCGGCTTGATCTGTCATTGGGCTCCCCCGCGAAGCGAACGGTCGAGACTGGCTGAATCTACATTGTCTTGCAATGACTTGCGGGCATAACACGGAGTCTCCCACCTGAGCCGTTCTCGCGATTCCCGCCATGGGCCTTGGTTTTAGAGCAACGGTTGCGCTGATTCTCGCCATGGGCTTGGAAATCACGCGATCGACCCTTGCCAAAGCGGGTGCGGCGGGTGGATTCTCGGCGGCAGGCAGCGGCGCCATGTGGGGCGGCGCCCCAAGTTCGCTAAAGGGCAAAGTCATGAGCAAGCAGGAATTCATTGAACGCGTTGCCTCCAAGGGCAACATCAGCAAGTCGGATGCAAAGCGCGCGGTCGATCTCGTTTTGGGCGAGATTGCCGGCGGCATCAAGAACGCAAAGAAGGATGGCAAATACACGATCGGCACGCTCGGCACATTCGTGATCGGCAAGCGCACGGCGCGCATGGGCCGCAATCCGCGTACGGGCGAGCTGATGAAGATCAAGGCTACCAAGACCTTGAAGTTCAAGGCGGGCGTCTCGCTGCGCAAAGCGGCCGGCATCGAATAAGCGCTGCCTTCCCTCCCCCTATGGGGGAGGCAGGGAGGGGAATTGCAACGTACGCTGACGTTCTTGCCATCCAATCCCTCCCCTAACCCCTCCCAGAGGGAGGGGGAATGTTTTAGCCCGCTCGCTCGAGCGGGCTTTTTCTTTTGCGGCGCTCGCGTCATGGTGCGCGCATGAGCGAACGCTTCCTGGACCTCATCAAGATCGCGCCGATTGCCTATGATTCGCGCGCGAAGGAAGTTGCCGGGGAACGATTCGAAGCGGCGCTTAGTGAGCTTGATCGCGACACCGCTGAGCTTGCAGCCAAACTCCGCGAACATGAACGCGCCAGGGCTCTGCTAGACGGCACTTTCGGCAATTCGCCATTCTTGACGCGGACGATCCTGCTTGAGCTTGCCTGGCTCTCGCGCGCGGTCGCGGTGCCGCCGGCGCAGTGCCTCGATGCGCTGGTCGCGGAGATGTCGTCTGATGTCGCTCGTGCGGCAGATAACGCCGCTGCGATGAAGGCGATGCGCATCGCGCGCGGGCGCGTAGCAGTCTTTGTCGCGCTGGGCGATCTTGGCGGCGTCTTCGATCTCACCTTCGTGACTGGCGCTCTGACGCGATTTGCAGACGCCGCGCTTGAAGCGGCCTTGCGTCGTTTGCTTAAGGACGCTGCCACGCGGGGCCAGTTTATGCCACGCGACAGTGAAAAGCCCGAAGAGGGCAGCGGCCTCATCCTTCTGGCCATGGGCAAATATGGCGCGCTCGAGCTCAACTATTCGAGCGATATCGACCTCATCGCGCTTTACGACCGTGAAGCGATGCCGCTTGGCGAGGGCGTCGACGCCGGTCAATTCGCCGTGCGCCTTATTCAGGATCTTACGCAGTTCATTCAGCGCCGGACTGAGGATGGCTATGTCTTCCGTGTCGATTTGCGCTTGCGCCCCGACGGCAACGCTTCGCCGCTCGCGCTCTCGACTGAAACCGCCGAGCTCTACTACGAATCCGCGGGGCAAAACTGGGAGCGCGCTGCCCTGATAAAAGGGCGCGCGTGCGCAGGCGACATTACGGCGGGCGAGCGGTTTCTGAGATCGCTTGCGCCTTATATTTGGCGCAAGCACTTGGACTATTCCGCGATCGAAGACATCCATTCAATCAAGCGCCAAATCCATGTTCATAAGGGCCACGGCGAAATCGCGATCCTTGGCCACAATGTGAAGCTCGGACGTGGCGGCATCAGAGAAATCGAGTTCTTCGCGCAAACCCAGCAGCTCATTCTCGGCGGCCGCGAGCCGGAATTGCGCATGCGTGGGACTTGTAATGCGCTTACGCGGCTCGCCGCGCGCGGACATATTTCGCCGCAAGCGCGCGATGAGCTTATCCAATCTTATGGCTTCCTGCGCAGGCTCGAGCATCGCCTGCAGATGATCGAAGACGAGCAGACGCACAGCCTGCCGAAAATCCAAACCGGCATCGATCACGTTGCGCGGTTTTGCGGCTTTGCCGAGACTAAAGAATTCGAGCGCGTTCTGCGCGAGCATATGAACCGGGTCCAAGGTCACTATGCGAGGCTCTTTGAAACGAGCGAATCGCTTGCCTCGCAGGCCGGCAGCCTCGTGTTTACCGGTGTCGATGAAGATCCCGAGACGCTCGAAACGCTGGCGCGCCTCGGCTTCAAGCGCGGCAAGGAAATTTCGGCGACGATCAGGGGATGGCACCACGGTCGCATCCGGGCGACGCGTTCGGCACGCGCCCGCGAGGGCCTTACGCGCCTTGTGCCGATCATGCTCGACGCGCTGGCTAAGGAGCCCGACCCGGATGCCGGCTTCTTCGAATTCACGCGCTTCATCGAGGCGCTTCCGACGGGCGTGCAATTGTTTGCGCGCCTCGTCGCGGAGCCGGAGATATTGGACTTGCTGTTCGATCTTTTCAGCCTGGCGCCGCGTCTCTCGCGCGTGCTTGCCGCGCAGCCCGCGATTCTCGATTCGCTTTTGACGCCGGACGCTCAGGAGAGCGAGACGGATCTCGACGCGAAGCTCGGACGCGAGATTGGCCGCGCACAATCGCTTGAAGACAAGCTCGATGCCGCGCGCATCTTTGCAAGAGAGCAGCAATTCCTCGTCGCCGTCGGTGTGCTTACCCAAGGTATGAGCGCGCGCCAAGCCGGAGCAATTTTGACTGCGGCGGCTGAGGCCGTTGTGCGCGAGCTCTCTGCAGTTGCCGAGGATGAGATGCGCCGCCGCCACGGCGCTATCGAAGGCGGCGAATGGGCCGTGATCGGCATGGGCAAGCTGGGCGGCCGCGAGATGACGGCAACCTCCGATCTTGATCTCGTGTTCGTCTATGAATTCGATCCCGCTCGCGAAATGTCCTCCGGCGCGAAGCCGATCTCTGCGGGCGAGTATTACGCGCGTGCC
Organism: Alphaproteobacteria bacterium; assembly: GCA_049288095.1. Taxonomy (GTDB): domain Bacteria; phylum Pseudomonadota; class Alphaproteobacteria; order CAWBKL01; family CAWBKL01; genus CAWBKL01. The sequence goes on from JBAQHC010000108.1 coordinate 10,781, forward strand.
GGCCAGCGCCTGATAAGCTTGCTGACGGTGCCAACGCGCGAGGGCAAGCTTTATGAAGTCGATATGCGCCTCCGGCCTTCCGGCCGCGCGGGTCCTGTCGCCGTCACGCTCGAGCGGCTCAAGACCTATCACGAAACCCAGGCTTGGGCGTTTGAGCATATGGCGCTGACGCGGGCGCGATTCATCGCGGGCTCGCGCGCATTTGGCGAGCGTGCCGAGGCGGTGATCCGGCAAATCCTCGTCAAACAGCGTGATCTTGCCAAGCTCTCGGCCGATGCGCTCGATATGCGCGCGCGGCTTGCGAGCGCAAAGCCTGTGACGGATCCGTGGTCGCTTAAGCAAGTGCGCGGCGGTCTTGTTGATCTCGAATACGTTGCCCAGGTCTTGGAGCTTGCGTTGGCGCATCGGTTTCCCGATGTGCTCGCGACATCGACGGCGGGCGTTTTCGACAACCTCGATCGCATCGGCGCTCTGCCTCGTGAAGATATCGACGCACTCAAAGATTCGGCCGAGTTTTATTCCCGTCTGAGCCAAGTTATGCAGATTTGCTACGACGAAGAGCGCGCGCCGGATGCAACGCTCGGCGTGCGTGCGCGCCTTGCTTCGATACTTGGCGATGAGAGCTATGACGCGCTCGAGGCGCGCCTTATTGAAACCGAGCGCAGCGTTTACGCTCTTTTTGACAAATGGGTCGGTAAGCTTAATCAGCAAATTCATCATTGTTTTGGCTGCACGACGCCGATTTCCGGCGTAAACCGCGCGCAAGACCGC
>JBAQHC010000109.1:0-4019 GCA_049288095.1 Alphaproteobacteria bacterium
GCATCACCCTGCGCGATCATCTGGGCTTGCCCCGTCCGCCCAATCGTTTTTTCGAAACGGCCCGGCCCCAGACATAAGATTGCGGCCGGCGCGATGAAGCCGGCCCGCACGCAAGCTTGTTGCGAATGCCGCGCCCGGCAATCAAGCCGCACCACGTCTATGACAAGACTGCGACGGCGGCTTCACGCGTCTTCCCGAAATTTTCATCTGCTGTTAATGTTAAACCAACTGATGGTTTCGGACGGCGCGCTGTCTGAGTTCCAGACCACGCAAGCGACGTCCAAAAAGAAGCGCTCGTGAAGAGCAGGGCGGTGGTGCGTGCAGGAAGACGAGGGTTCGCCCCCGTGTGAGGCAGCGGCGCCTGCGGCGTTGCCGAGCCAGGCCGGTGGCCTGGTATCTGCGGCCGAGCCGCCGCAAAGCCTGGCCGAGCCTCCCACCGCGCCGTCATTCTTCGACCAAGCCGTCTCCAAGACTGTTCCCGAAGTCCCCGTTGCCGCCATTCCAGCGATGCGCTTTCTTGAAGCGCGGTACGGGCGGGCGAAGTCAGTGCGTGAGCTGCTCTCGCACCCGCCGCGCAACACCTATGGCCGCTGGGGGCATACCTTCGCGGCGCTCGATCTCGGCACCAATAATTGCCGCCTGTTGATCGCGCGCCCGCATCAAACCAGCTTCAAAGTCCTCGATGCCTATTCACGCACCGTCCGCTTGGGCGAGGGGCTTACGACATCTGGCCGGCTTTCGCCGGACGCGATGGCGCGGACCATCGAAGCCCTCAAAGTCTGCGCCTCTCGAATCGAGCGGCGAGGCGTCACGCAGTTCCGTGCGGTCGCGACCGAAGCGTGTCGTGCGGCCGAGAATAGCCGCGAATTCATCGCGCTGGCCGAGGCCGAGACGGGATTGCGTTTCGACGTCATCTCGACGGAAGAGGAGGCGCGCCTGGCGGTCGAAAGCTGCTCAAGCCTGATCGACCGCGAGAGCGATGATGTTCTGGTGTTCGACATTGGCGGCGGCTCGACGGAGCTAGTTTGGCTCGACGGCCGTAAGCGGCAATCTGGCGGCGTTTTGCCGATCCGGGCGTGGACTTCGGTGCCTTATGGCGTCGTCAGTCTCACCGAACGATTCGGCACCGGCGATCGGCCCGGTCAAGACCCGCGTGCCATCTTCGATGCGATGGTCGAGACGGTGCGCTCGAGCCTGCGCCGCTTCGCCATCCCGGACGAGGCGCGCGCCGCATTCGCCGATGGCCGCGCGCACATGGTCGGCAATTCCGGCACGGTCACGACGATCGCCGGCGTCTTGCTCGGCCTGCCGCGCTATGACCGCGCACGCGTTGATGGCGCTTGGATCAATCTCTCGGCTGCGGCGGAGCTTGGCCGCGAACTTTCGGCACGCCCGCTGATGGAACGCGCAGCCCATCCATGCATCGGCACTGAGCGCGCCGACTTGATCATGCCGGGCGCCGCCATCCTCAAGGCCATCCAATCCATCTGGCCGTGCGATCGCCTGCGCGTTGCCGATCGTGGCTTGCGCGAGGGCGTGCTTTTGTCGCTCATGGCGCGCGCGGACCGCAAAGCGCGCCAGCGCCGCTCCGAACAAAAGCCGCCGCCGGAGACGCCTCCTTCCGAGGAGTAGCGGTTGCGGCTTCGCCGCTGCCTCAGGAATTTCAACACAAAGAACACGAAGGTTTGTGCGCTAAGCCTTCGGCAAGCGCACGGCACAAAGATCACAAAGGTCTCAAGCTTCTTCGTGCCCTTAGTGCTTGCTTTGTGTTCTTTGTGTTTAATCTGCGCATCACCGGGCTTTGGCGGTCCGGATTGAAATCATGCGGCGCGTGCGCCACATTGCATGCAATGACGAAATCGCGAACCCCTGGAAGCGACATTGGCGGCGCACGCCACTTGGCCGTGCGCGTGCGCAAGAGCAAAGGCCGCTCAGCCTCATCGCATCGCTGGCTGACGCGCCAGCTCAATGACCCTTACGTCTCGGCCGCGCAGGCCGAAGGCTATAGGGCCAGGTCCGCCTTTAAGCTTGCCGAGCTCGATGATCGCTTCAAGATTTTGCGCCCCGGTCAACGCGTGCTCGACCTCGGCGCGGCGCCGGGCGGCTGGAGCCAGGTCGCCCTCGCGCGCATCGGCGACAAAGGTAAGCTTATCGGCATCGATCTTCTTGAGATGGATCCCATGCCCGGTGCCGAATTCCATCAGCTCGATTTTCTGAGCGAGGACGCGGAACAAAAGATCGAAGCCTGGCTGGGCGGCGGCGCTGATGTCGTGCTCTCAGACATGGCCGCCAACACGACGGGCCATAAGCAGACCGATCATTGGCGCATCATCGCGCTCGCCGAAGCGGCGCATGATTTCGCGGCGCGCGTGCTTTCTCCCGGCGGCGCCTTTGTTTGCAAGGTTTTGCGCGGCGGGACGGAAGATTCGCTTCTGAAGCGGATCAAGGAAAACTTCGCCGAAGTGCGCCACGCCAAGCCGCCGGCCTCACGGGCCGACAGCGCCGAGATGTATATCGTCGCCAAGGGCTTCCGCTGAAGCACAGGCCTCGCGAATTGCCCGCGGTCGAACTGTCCTAGATCGGGCCTGTGGGATGTGGCGGCGCAGCGCTTGACTCCGCGGGGAGGCTTCTGCTACCCGCTCACCGCCAACACCTGTTGTGGAGGTTGGCATGCAGATCCGCGAAGCTCTGACATTCGATGATGTCTTGCTGGAGCCGCGGGCCTCCGATGTCCTCCCCGGCGAAGCCGACACGAGGACGCGCCTCACCCGAACAATCGAGCTCGGCATTCCGGTCCTCTCGGCCGCTATGGATACCGTGACCGAATCCCGGCTCGCGATCGCGATCGCCCAGGAGGGCGGCATCGGCGTCCTTCACCGCAACATGGACCCGGCTCTGCAGGCCGCGCAGGTGCGCGCGGTCAAGAAGTTCGAGAGCGGCATGGTCGTCAACCCGGTGACGATCAGGCCTGAGGCGACACTCGCCGACGCCCTCAAATTGATGGCGGATTACAAGATCTCCGGCATTCCGGTGGTCGAGAACAGCGCGCGCGGCTCGGCCGGCAAGCTCGTCGGTATTTTGACCAACCGCGATGTCCGCTTTGCCACCAATCCCAATGAGCCGGTTTCGCGCCTGATGACGCGCGAAAACCTCATCACGGTGCGCGAGGAAATCTCGACTGACGAGGCCAAGCGCCTTCTGCATAAGCATCGCATCGAGAAGCTTTTGGTGGTTGATGAGCAATATCGCTGCGTTGGCCTCATCACCGTCAAGGATATCGAGAAGGCGCAGCTTCATCCCAACGCATGCAAGGATGAACATGGCCGCTTGCGCGTGGCGGCTGCAACAAGCGTCGGCGATTCCGGCTTCGCGCGCACCGAAGCGCTGATCGACGCCGGTGCCGATGTGATCGTGGTCGACACGGCGCACGGCCATAACCGCCGCGTGATCGAAGCTGTTCAGCGCATCAAGAAGGCCTCGAACTATACGCAAGTGATTGCGGGCAATGTCGCAACCACCGAGGCGGCCAAGGCGCTCATCGACGCCGGCGCCGATTGCATCAAGGTCGGCATCGGCCCGGCCTCGATCTGCACGACGCGCATTATTTCCGGCATTGGCGTGCCGCAGCTGACCGCAATTATGGATGCCGCAGAAGTGGCGATGAAGGCAGATATCCCGATCATTGCCGATGGCGGCATCAAAACCTCGGGCGATCTCGCCAAGGCGATCGCGGGCGGCGCGAGCTCGGTGATGATTGGTTCGCTGTTCGCGGGCACCGAGGAAGCGCCGGGCGAAGAAATTCTCTTCCAAGGCCGCTCCTATAAAAGCTATCGCGGCATGGGCTCGCTGGGCGCGATGGCGCGCGGCTCGGCCGACCGTTACTTCCAACAGGACGTGCGGGAGTCGATGAAGCTCGTGCCGGAAGGCATCGAGGGCCGGGTGCCCTACAAGGGCCCGGTCGGTGCAATCGTTTATCAGCTGGTCGGCGGTTTGCGCGCGGCGATGGGTTACACCGGCTC
>JBAQHC010000110.1:0-1621 GCA_049288095.1 Alphaproteobacteria bacterium
GTCAAGGAAATTGACGACGAGCGAAAGCGCAAAGATGAAGAGCGCCCAATAAGCCTGGGCAAGCGGCGGATAATCTGTGGCCGGAGCGTCCGCAACATACAGCGCTTGGTCCGACTTTGCAGTCGCAACATTCGCCGGCGTCATACCAACCGCAATTTTTGCGTCGTCGGCAACTGAAGCCATGATGTCCTCCCGGGCCGCGCTCTTTTTGGCGCTTGCCGCGGGGACGAGACTAAGCAGAGACAGGCGGCCTGTCATCCGCTAAAGGCACGATATCGCGCTTGACTTGCCAGGGCCTATCGGTCGCCAAGGAGTTCCTCAGCTTGCGCGCTTTAGCTGCATCCCGCGCTAGGCGGCATTTGCGCTCCTGCGCACGTCTTCGGCGGGCAAGCTCCGGCCGCGGAGCAAATCAGCACCCTTTTCGCCGATCATCATAGAGGGCGCATTGGTGTTGCCGCCTGGCACGGTCGGCATAATCGACGCATCGATCACCCGCAAATTCGCGATGCCGTGCACGCGCAACTCCGGATCGACCACGGCTTCCGCGCCGGTGCCCATCGTGCATGTGCCGACCGGGTGATACATCGTGGCGGCAGTTTCGCGAACAAAAGCCTCGATCTCTTGATCGCTCTCGATCTCGGCGCCTGGCGTAATCTCCTTGCCCGTCAATTCGCTTTGCGGCGGCGTCCTCACGAGCTTTCGGATAAGCCGAAACGCGCGGACGAAAGTTGCCACGTCGGCCGGATCGGCGAGCAGGTTCGGCTGGATGCGAGGGGCATCCGCCGGATCGGCCGAACGCAGCTTCACCCATCCGCGCGACAACGGATGCAGCAGCGTCAACGCGCAAGAGAACCGATGTTCGGGAGACTGCCAGGGCCACCAGATCCCGGCATCCATCCGGATCGGATTGTAATAGACCTGCATATCCGGCTGAACGAGACCCTCGCGGGTCTTGATCATCGCGTTGCTGGCGATGATTTGGGTCGTGAATGCGCCGCGCCCCAGAAGCCCCCAATTGAGCATGGCCCATGTCGCGCGGTCGACGCGCAACTCGCTCAGCATCGTCACCGGCTGATTCACGGCAAACTGCATGCCCGTGTAAGCGTGTTCCGAATAATTCTGCCCAACACCCGGCAGATCATGCCGCACCTCGACGCCGACCTCGCGCAAATGCCCTGCGGGCCCAATACCGGAGAGCATCAACAGCTGAGGCGAGTTGAAGCTGCCGAGAGACAACAGCGTTTCGCGGCGCGCGAAAGCCTGGCGCGTCTGTCCGTATTTGCGATACTCGATGCCGGTTGCCCGCTTGCCGTCGAGCAATATGCGCGTTGCGAACGCTTCCTGCTCGATATGCAAATTGGGCCGGTTCATAACCGGCTTGAGGTAGGCCCGATAGGTCGATACGCGGCGGCCTCGCTCGTCGACCGTACAATCGCAAGGCGCAAACCCCTCTTCGACGTCGCCGTGAATATCCGAGGTCGAGCCGAGCCCAACCTTGTCTGCGGTTTCCATTATACGTTGAAGCAATGCCGGCGCTGCCTTCGCCACAGTCACGGTCACGGGTCCGCCGGTGCCATGATATTTGCCGGCGCCGCCCTGGAAATTTTCCATGCGCTTGAAA
>JBAQHC010000111.1:0-3664 GCA_049288095.1 Alphaproteobacteria bacterium
GGGCAAGGCTATAGAGTTCGGCACGATCTCCGATCCAGGATCGAGCCCCGACCTTCACTTTCCAAGGGTACGTGACGCGCGCCGTTGGCCGGATGAGCACATGTGCGCCAACTTGCGCTCCGAATAAGCGCCAGAGGAACCGCCGCCATCCAAAAAGGAATTGTGGCGATGGGCGGATGAGCCAATCCTGGATCAGCCACCAAAGCTGCACGATAAAGGCCGAACGCCCCCGATACGCCGCCGGTGCTGAGAAACGCGACAGGTCAATATAATAGGGGTTGATCATTTGGTCACAGGCGGCGTCCTCACTCTCTGAGAGGGCAATAGCGACAATTGGGCGCGATGAGCATACTATCTTATATTCAAGTGGCCATTCCTGTGGAGGCGGCTTCTGGCTGGCGGCAAAGCTATATCCAATGCGCGTTGGGTTGGTGTCTCCCAGGCAGGGAGAACGGTCATTCAACTTGGCAGCGTTGCCATCTTTTCCAGATTGCTTCCACCTGCTGACTTTGGCTTGCTCGCCATGGCAACGATCATAACCAATTTCGCAAACCTGTTGCGCGATATGGGAACCTCGGCAGCTCTCATTCAACGTGAAAATCTCTCTGGTGAATTGATCGATACAGTCTTCTGGTCGAACATAGGGTTTGGATTTGTTCTCATGGTGCTCGTGGCGGGGGGATCTCCCGTCGCCGCGCTCGCCTTCCGTGAGCCACGGCTCACTGGCGTTCTGCTTGCACTCGCGCTTGTGTTTCCAATTGCCTCAGCTGGCGCGCCTCATCTGGCCTTGCTCGAGCGAGAGGGGCGCTTTCGTGTCCTGGCAACGCTTGAGATTATTTCTGCAGCGCTTGGATTGAGCGCTGCGCTGCTAGCTGCGCTTTCGGGCCTGGGTGTCTACAGCCTCGTCTTACAAACCATTGTGGGCGCCACGTTCTCGACAGCACAGCTTTGGATCGCCTCCAGCTGGAGGCCTCGTTTTCGCTGGCATCACCATGAATTTCGGGGCATCAGAAAGTTCAGCGGGAACATTGTCGCCTTCAGTGTCATCAACTATTTTGTTCGCAACGGCGATACAATTCTGATAGGGCGCTTCCTCAGCGTGGCAGAATTGGGATGGTATAGCATCGCCATGCGGTTCCTCCTCTTCCCGGTTCAGTCATTCGCGTGGTTGCTCAACCGGGCGCTGCTTCCAATTTATAGCCGTCAGCAAAGTGATCCGGCGCGGCTGGCCGCGACCTATCTACGCACGTTGACGATGATTGCGGGCTGTTCCGCGCCCCTGATGTTTGGCTTAACCGCCTTACGGACACCCTTTGTCGAGACCATCCTCGGCGGGAAGTGGCTGGCGGTCGCGCCCCTGCTGCTCTGGCTCGCTCCGACTGGATTTCTTCAATCGCTCGGATCGACCACAGGGTCTGTTCTCATTGCCCGGGGGCGTACCGACCTGATGCGAAGATTCGGCGTCCTGAACTCGGTCGTGGTTGTTGTTGGATTCTTGGTCGGCGTGCATTTCGGCATACTCGGCGTCGCAAAGGCCTACTTCATCACAACGATCTTCACGACGTTCGTTTGGCTACATGTCACGCTGTCGGAAATCGGTTCTAATCTTATGGTTCTTGCGCGCAATATAGTTCCGCCCATCGCTCTTGCTACGATTATGGCATCGTGGGTGGCTGCGTGCGAGCAGATCACGGTGAGAGCATTCGGGCCAGGCGTGCCCGTGCTCGCGATTCTTAGCCTGATGGGCGTTATCATCTATGTCGCGGAAATCCGTCTGTTGAGGCCGGCCCTCTTCTACGAATTTGTCGCCGTCCTTTCGCGGCAGCGCAGAAGCACGGTGCAATAACATGTTCGACCATGGCAGAGTAGGTGACTGCAAGCGGCTTATATATGCGCTGAAGCTTCGCGCTAATCGTGCGCGTAGCGGGATCACCGTTCCGGAGGTGCCGCATATGGAGCGGGAGGATCTCGCGTGCTTCGCTAGGTTCCTCGGTTCGTCGAAGGTTCTGCTGGAGTACGGAAGTGGCGGGTCGTCTATTCAGGCCTGCAAGGAAGACCGCCATGTCATCAGCGTTGACAGCGATAAGCGGTTTCTCACTGCTGTCCAAGAAACGATACAGCAGCGTGCTCTCCCGGGCACTTTCGTGCCGCTCCATGTCGATATCGGCATCGTCGGTTTGTGGGGCGTCCCAGTGTTTCAGAGCCCGAACAAACGTCGGCTTCAGATGTGGAGCAGATATTGGCAAGCGCCATGGGACTACGCAGAAACAATTGGCGTTCAGCCTGATCTCGTATTGATCGATGGCCGATTCAGAGTGGCTTGCGCGTTGGAGAGCATTCATCGGGCCAAGGAACGTAACTTGGTCATACTGGTTGATGACTATCAAGATCGCCCTGAATATGCCGCCATAGAGAGATTTGCCCACATCATCGAACGAGCAGGACGGTTAGTGGCATTTCGGCCTACGGAACACATGATTAGTCAATGCGCGACTGAATTACCTATTTATGCCGGCGATTGGCACTGAGTACGAGCCGTGTACGTGCACGCCTAGTGTGCTATTGGAGCAAACGTCGAAATGCTGGGCGATATATTACAATCGGGGGTTTTGCCGCGGGACCAGGCGTCCTGGCGCGCTGAATGCTTGGTCAGGCATAGAATTGCGGAACGGCGATTTCTCCTCGATTTCATACCGCCGGATAGTTCGGGAGCTGAGCTGGGTGTCTTTACGGGCCTCTTCTCCGCGGTTCTGGCGCGTGAATCTAAAGCCAAGTGCATAACGTTTGTTGATCCGTGGTGGTTGGCTTATGGAGATAGCTATCCGTCTTGGGGAGCCTATACAGCATTCGGAACGCTCTCGACGAAGTCGGCATACGATTTGGCGCGCGCCCGCATTTCCAAGGCGGGCCTCGCAGGCCGAAGCACAGAGGCTGCCTTTTCATATGACTGGTTGAACGGACAGCCAGATCGGAGCCTTGATTGGGTTTACTTAGATTCAACTCATTCATTAGAAGGGACAAGGGCGGAGCTTAAGCTACTTGATGCAAAGCTCACTGAGACGGGAGTTATTCTTGGCGATGATTGGCAGTGGGATCAAACGCACCGCCACCACGGCGTATCTTTGGCAGTTAATGAATTCGTTAAGATCAGTGACTTCGAGTTTGTGTTTTGTGGTCTCGCGATGCAATGGATGCTTCGGCGCAAGAGGCATGCTCGCATTTACCAATCGGTGCTGGTGAGAGACCAGCTGTACTCGAATTTATAAGAACAATATTTCCAGAATTAGCCCTACTTTACCTTAGTCGTCGTTTTGACTTCCCTGATTACCAATGATCAAGCAGAGCGAGCATGGGGCGAGCGAATTTAGGCCACGAGTTAGCGTGGTGATACCCGTGTATAATCGGGCCAACCTAATCTGTCGAGCAGTCGAAAGCGTTCTCAGGCAGACGTATTCTCCCTACGAAGTCATCGTCGTAGATGACGCATCGTCTGATAAATCGGCCGCAATCGCGGAAGCGATACGGGATCCTCGCGTGCAGGTCATACGTAACGAAGTCAACCGTGGTGGCGGTGCGGCTAGAAACATAGGAATTGATGCGGCTCTCGGCGACTACATAGCATTCCTCGATTCTGACGATATGTGGCACAGAGACAAATTAGAGC
>JBAQHC010000112.1:0-1500 GCA_049288095.1 Alphaproteobacteria bacterium
CGAACGCCAGAATCTGCCCGCTGGCGGCCTTGGCCCGCTCGCGGATGGCCGTCGCCTGGGCCTCGCCGGCGGCTTCAAACTTGCGCACGTCGCGCTGACGCTCTTCCTTCATGGCCTCGATGACCACCGCGGTCACCTCTTTGGGCAGCCCCAGGCTCTTAATGCCCACGCGGACGACCTCGATGCCGTAATTGGTCATCGCCTGCTGGCGGACGGCTTGGAGGACCTCCTCCTCGATCTGCGGAATCTGCATCTTGGCCGGATCGGTGTTAATCAGGTCTTCCATGTTGTGCCGGCCCACCACGTCCTTCTTGGCGCTGCGGACCAGGTCGCGCAGGCGGTCCTGGGCCGTGGCGACGGTGGTGATGGTCCGGTTGAACAGGGCCGGCTCGGCGATCCGCCAGGCGCAATACATCGTAACCAGCAGGTTCTGCTTGTCGCGGGTGGCCACCTCGCTGGCGGTGTCCTCGAAGACGACCGTGCGCGCGTCGTAGCGTACCAGCCGTTGGACCGGCCAGGGCCATTTGAACTTCAAGCCCGCCTGCTGATTGCCGTCGATCTGGGCGGTTGTCTGCCCGAAGGTCTTGACCAGGGCGTAATCGGTGAAGTCCACCTGATAGGCCACGGTGCTGACCAGCAGCAGCGACACGACCAGCAGGGCCAGCAGGAACATTCCATAGTGCGTCTTCATCGTTGCGTTCCTCTGCGGTTTTTCGCCCGCCTATCGGCAGGCCCGTCAGTTTATCTCTTACCCGGCGTTTCCGGCGTGACCGGCAGCGAGCCTTCCAGCACGCCCGGTGTGCGCTCCAAGTTCAACCAGACTTCAATCTTTTCGCGGTCCACGCCCAGGACGTACTTGGTGATGCCGGGCAGGACTTGGTCCCACACGTCCAGCCAGCGGTCCAGCATGTAGATGTTGGGGCTGGCCTGGTAGGCCAGTAACTCGCGGCTGAAGGCGGTCGCGCGGGACTGTTCGGCCAGCTCCCGCGTCCAGCGGTAGTCGACGGCCTGGGCCACCAGCGCCGCGGGCTGGCCGCTGGCCTGATCGAATAGTTCGTCGGCACGCCGGCGGGCGTCGGCAATCAGGGACGCATAGTCCACATCCGTCCACTTTTCCAAGCGGCGCAGCAACAGAAGGTGGTCTTGATGGTCCTGACGGAGCTGGAGCTTGGAGGAAATCTGCTGGCCCAGCAACCGATCGCGGGCCAGTTCCTCGTCCAGGCTGCCCAGATCGTTCTCCGCCAGGCGGATGTACTCTCCCAGCGTCTTTTGATAGTCGGCGGGCTTGTCGCGCAGGTGGGACAGCGCCTCCAGCTCTTCCAGCGCGCGGATGGCCAGCGCCAGTTTCAGGGCCGCCATGGGGTCTCCGGCTACCTGGGCGAGCGTTTCGTTGGCCCCGGCTTCGGCTTCGTAGCGCGTCTTATCGGCCCGGCGCTCCGCTTTGAGCACGTCTTCGAACGCCGACGCCGCCTCAGCCGGCGGATGCACGGCCGACAGACC
>JBAQHC010000113.1:0-8453 GCA_049288095.1 Alphaproteobacteria bacterium
TCTCATGGTTCGACAAGCTCACCATGAGGGTGCATGTATGTCCTCATCCTGAGCCTGTCGAAGGATGAGGACCAAATTCCATCAAGAGCTATCACGCGCTAAGGATCGCTCTGCGAGGTTTGAAAGATTGGGTCGCTCGCGGCGGCTTTCATTCGGCCGGCAGCGTCAGCGGGAATGATGCGATACCCCTCCGGCTCCGAGCGCATGAAGAAACTCGCTTGCGGGCCCTGGTTCGGATCACGTGCATTTTCCCGTGCGCCCGTCACGACAACGCGGATGACTCCGGCCAGCTCCGTAGGCTCGGAATAGAGAAAGCGATAGCCGGGCGGGAAAGGCCGTGGAATGGCCTGCTCGGGTGGAACCGCAAGGTTGCCATCGAAATAGGCGCCTGAGGTAATTTGGCTCGGCGTTGCGCTCGAGTAAGTGAAGTCGTAATAGCGCGCGAGCTGGGTCCAATTCTTCTTCGCAATCATTTGATTGGCTTTGACGACCGCGGCTTCGGGCGATGCGAAGAACGCCGTGACCCCGTCAGGCCCGGTTGCGGCCAACTCATGCGCGATCTCACCGTGCGGCGCGCTCTTCGAATAGAGCCATGCGAACAAGCACAGCCCGGCAAAGATCCAGATGATCGTGCCGAAGACGCTCTTGGGTGGCGGTGAGACGCGGAAGCTAGACATGAGGACGCCGTGACTAAGGACCGCGATCCTTGCGGATCGCACTCATGTGTTCAACCCGTGGTTCCGGTTTTTGAACTGCTAAGTGGGATCATCGTTCCCCGTCCGCGGTGGCCGGAGCCCCCACGGCTTCTTGCGAGTGAATATGCCGCCGCGCGGCTCGGGGGCCTCTATGCGCGGCGCCGATTGAGGTTGCGCCATGCGATCTGCTGGCTTCTGCGGCGCGGCCGGTGCCAGTAGCGGCGCACGCTGCCATTCGAGGGCGAGACGGCGCGCTCCATCTGCCGGGAAGCGCTCGAATTGGGAGAGCATTGCCGCTGCGCGGTGTTGCCCCTCAGCGCTTTCTGAGCGGGCGAGCAGAATGAGCGTCGAATAAGTCGCGCGCGAAATTCCAAGCCCCAAGCACAGAACTGCAAGCGCCTCGGCTGAAGGCTCGCGCATGATGCGCTCGACCGTCGATTCCGAAAGGCCCCAATAGGTTTTGAATGCGCGCAAAGCCGCAGCTTGGTCGCCGGAGCGTATGGCCTTCACGAGCGCTGCCTCGCCCTCGGGCTGGCCTTCGGCGGCGGGCGGCGCACGCTCGGTGCTCTTGGCGAGGCTATGCGTAAGCGCGATGCGCCCCTCGGTCTTGAGCGCGAAGAACAGCTCGGCGAGCGCGGCCATCGGCACGTCGGCACGCGCGGCAAGGCGGCTCGCGATGCGGTCATCGCTCCGTGCACGGAGAGTGAGCGCGTTAAGGAGGTCCGGCGTGAGCGTGAAGCTCTTGTTTTGAAGCAGCGTTGAGATTGCCGGCCCGCTGCCGCTCTTGATGATCGCTGCCTGGAGCGGCTTTGAGAGAGTTGCACGCTGGGCGATCGCTTTCAGGCGCTCATCGCCGCCCTTTTGCGCAGCCTCGACAAGCTCGGTATCGCCGAGCAGCGGGCTTGCAGCAAGCACGGGCGCGGCAACGGCAGGCGCCGGATCGGCGGCGAGTTGGCGGATGAGATAGGTGGGAGCTTCGCCCAGGCTCGCCAAACGCTCTGCGAGATGGGCTCGGTCCTGAATCTCAAGGCGCGGCAGAATCCCCGCAAGTGCCTCGCCATATTCCTGGCGTTGGCGCGCCGTCGCCGGGCCCTTGTCACGAAACAATTGCGCGGCTTCGGCAAGCGCCGCACGGCGCTTTTCGGCCGAACGCTCCAGCGGCAGCGCGAGCAGAGTTTGTAGAGGCTGCGATTGCGGCGGCATCGGACGCGAACCTTCCCGTTCGCCGTGTGCCGCCGCGAGTGGAGCTAGACCTCCGCCAAGCCGGGCGGCAACACGGCCGGATCGGTTATCTCAACCATGGTATCGGGATAAAACCCGTTAAATTCCGTACGGTTTGAATAGGAATAGGCGCCGATCAAGCCGAATTCGATGAAATCGCCCAGCTGAATGTCTCCGGGCAGGTCGATCGACTGCGGCAGCATGTCCAACGAGTCGCAGGTCGGGCCATAGGCCATAAAGGATTTGAGTTCCTCGCTCAGCTGGCGCGTACGGCCATTCTCGACGCGATAGACGCGCGCCGGATACATGATCCGCGAGTTGGGGATCATCATCTCGCTGAAGCTGCCATAAATGCCGTCATTGATGTAGATGCGGTCGCCGCGGCGGCCGATGACATTGGTCACCAGCGACATGCAATCGGCGGAGAGGCCGCGGCCCGGCTCACAGATAAGGCGCGTGCCCTTGGGCAATGCAATCGCTTTTGCTGCCTTCTTGATGCTGTCGAAGAAAACCTTCAATGCGGGTGCGTGAGCGCCGGGATAATGCGCCGGGAAGCCACCGCCGACATCGAGCGCAACGATATTGACGCCAGCAAGAGCAAGCACGTTGCGGCAAATCTCGATGGCACGCGCGAAGGCATCGGCGTCGAGGCAGAGCGAGCCGACATGGAACGCGAGCGCGGGCCGGCAGCCGAGCTCGACCACGCGCTTCAAAAGGCGCACGGCGTCGCTCTCATAGGTGCCGAACTTGCTATTGAGCTCCATGATTGCGCCGCCGACATCGGTCTTGAGGCGGACGTACAGGGTCAGATCGCGCGTGCCGGTTTCGCTGAGGATCTTTTCGAGCTCCTCATCGGAGTCGAACACGAAATCCTTCACACCGTATTTCTTGTAGGCGTCCGCCGAGGCGCCGAGAAAGCGCACCGGCGCCATGAAATAGCAGCGGGCGTCGGCGAAGCGCTCTTTGATCTTCCTGATCTCGGGAATGGAGGCGGTGTCGAAGTGGCGCACGCCGGCCTGATAGAGCGTGTCCAGGAGCGGCGGTGCCGGATTAGCCTTCACGGCATAAAGCACATCGCCCGGAAAGCCATTGAGGAAGGCCTTGGCGTTTCGGTGCGCAATATGGCGATGAAAGCAATAGATCGGCTCCGCAGGCTGCCGCTGCGCGATAAGTTCGGCAGTCGACGCGAAAGCGGGAAGGGATGGTTTCACGGAATTAGAATCGAGGTGCTGCATCTCGATCAAAGCCCCATTCTAGAGTGCCCTGGCCGAGTGAGCTTGGCGCTGCCGCCCCCCTCGCGTCCGATTTGTATTTCGCTATTTGGGGCGAGATTGCCCCGACGTCAATCACTTATTTGAGCAACATGGCTGAACTTCGTTCCACGACGGTTAATTTGTGATCTTCGTGTTCGCAAGAAGACACAATCCGTCCGGACCCGTCGTAATTGGAGCCCCGAGCAAACCTCATTCGCTCGGCGTCGGCTCCGGCATGTCGAGTGGCGCGCCAATCGAGGTGAGTGCTTCGGGCGTCTCCGCCGCAAGCGGCATCTGCAAGATTTCGCCGCTCGGCTTAGCAGCAGCTGTCGTCACACCAGCCGGTTTCCTTTTCTTGATCGATCCCGTTACGCCTGAGCTGGGTGACGTTTTCGCCATCGCTGAGGCTACGGTCGCCTTCTTGTCGACCACGGCATCCGCGGTGGCGGCGCCGGTCGCGGCAGCACTCGCCATGACTCCAGACACGCAGCACGGGTCGCTTGCGGCTTTCGGCACTGCGGATTTCAAACGGCAGATCGCTGAAGCGGTGCCCGAGGCGCCGGCCTTCACATAGCTCCAGGCCTGGCACTTGGAGTCTTGCGCGCAGGCCGCGGCGCACTCCTCAGCCCCACCCTTATCGAGTGCGAACCTCCGGTAATCCGAGCCCCATCGGCTGACATTTGCCTCCATCGAAGGCTTTGCTATTTCGGCGAGCCCGAGCGCCGGCAAAGCGCTCAAGAGCAGAACTGCGCCAGCCGATACCAGGAAATTCCGCTTGGATAGGCTCATTTAGGGCACCTCCTTGTTCTGAAATCCCGGGGCATCCTGCGCGAACGAAGTTGATGGCTGATAAAGCGGCGAATTCAAGGTAAACTAGTTTAGCGCCGGGTCTTGGGCGCGAAAAACATTGCGGGCGGGGCCGGCTGTTAGATCGGCTTCGCGGGGTAGTGGGGATCAGGAATGCGCCTGCGATCAGCCTTGGCTGTCGCGTTCGTCTTTGGCCTTTCCTTCGGCCGGGCGCACGCTGACCAATTTCGCGTGCTGCAAAGTTGCGTTGCAGCATCGAACGAAGAGTGCATTGAGCGGGTCGGCTCAGCGCTCGCCGACACAATCGCGGACCCGCGCCAGAAGGCGCTGATGATCGAGCGCTTCGGCCTCATCGATTGGGCGTCCGGCGACAAGATCGAGGGCAATACGAGGCTCTTGGTCGCGTGGAGCCATCTTAAGGAAATTCCCAACCAGGGCTGCATCGCGCGGATCGACGCGACCTTCGCCTTCGAAGATCAAACGGCCCAGTTTGGGAACGATCTTGCCTCGCGGCTGGTCTTGCGCGACCTCGTCAAAGAGGCGGCAAGTTGGCCGAAGGATCAAACCGCGCGATGCACGCGGCCGTCGGACAAGCCTTATTGGCTCCTGCATGTTGCCGAGCGCCAGCGCGATCTCAATGATAAGGATGGCCTTGCCCGCACGCTCGATCAGGCACTGCGATGGGCGCAAGATCCCACGTTCGGCTCGGTGAGCTATGCGGCGCATCCGGAAGATGCCGCGCAGCTGCTCGCAAGCTTTGGCCGCGCGGGAGATGCAATCAAGCTGTGCGATGCCAACCGTGCGCGCATTCGCACCGCGCTTGCGCCAAGTGCCGGCGCGCAAGATAAGGCAGACGCCGAATGGCGCGCCCTTGGATGTTACAGGGCAGGCGGGCTGAAGGATTCTGCGCGTTCGGCCTACAAGGCGTTTGCGCAAGCGCGGCTGGATTCGCTTGGCCTGGGCGATCCCAATCGACCGGCACCAGCAGGCGCAGACTCTGACGCTTATGGCCTCGCGCTCTGGGATCTTGCGCAGCATGTCGGCTGGAAAGATGCGATCTTCCTCGACCCGCCCGCCGACGGATCGATCACTGCGCCGCGCGATTGCTTCCTGCATCCAACGGCCCAGTGCCTGGCGACCAACATCATGAATTTCGTCGATACGGAAAAGCGCGGGGTGGGCCGGCGTGTCGGCGAGGAGACCATCCCCGACTTTCATGCGACCGGCGCGCTTGATGGCGTCGCACGCTTTCTCGTCGGCTCGGGCGATGACGTCGTCGGCGATCAGGCGCGCGCTTGGTTCTTAGATCAAGCGCAGCAGGCGCCGCTCGAAGATTTGCGCGTGGTTGTCGGCGATGCGGCGCGCGCAGGCGATCTCATCTGGGCGCGGCGCATGTTCTATTCTTGGTATGAGTCAGGCGGAGAAAGCTACTTCCACCACCTGACCTCGCCGGATGCAAACGACAAGAAGGGCATCGATGAAGGCGCGTGGCCGCTTCATGTCGCTTGGTCGATTGCGCTCATCGTCAATCAGCTCTCCGACGCATTCGAGCCGGAAGAGCTGTCGAATTTCGCGCAAACCGCGTGGGATGACGGAATCTCGCAAATGCCTTCGCTTCACGACATTCCGCCGATGGAGTTGATCGATACCGATGAACGGAGCGGAGAGCATATGCTGGATCTGTGCTTCCGCGATGCGTTCGGCGAATGGGCCGCGCGCTTGTTTGCGCATGCGCATTTGCCTGACCGGGCACAGCAAGCGCGGGCTATCTTGCCTCAGGCGGCGCGCGATTGTGCGTTCGCCAAGCGCTCGATCGGGCCGATCTTGCGCACGGCGGAATGGTTTGCCGAAGAGGGCGATCGCACGCAGACTCGCGCGCTTTTGCTCGAAGGCGCCGACCGGCTGACGCGCCCGCACTATCACCTTTATCAAGATTCCGATCCCGCGCTGGGCGGTGCCGCGCTCGCTGCCATGGCGCTCGGGATTCAAAAGGGCGTGCTAATCGACCCGCCGTACGACAGCGTGTTCTGAGGCCTCCGGGGTGCCTAAGATAAATTTCGAAAAATAAACCCCATGCACAGTAGCCGGAGCGGGCAAAGGGACCGCCTGACTCGCGATCGCTTTACGAGTTTCGCTCAAACGGTGAATTAGGCGGCTCGCGCGCGGAGGAGGCGCCCTCCCAGCGTTTCGGCCGTCGGACTGGCGAAGTAACGCGCCGAAATTTGAGCCATTCCCAGATCTTCAATTTCGCCAAAACCGATTGCGCGCAAATCGCGTTCTAGCGCCGGCGGATCAAACGAGCTGAGCCATGGCTCGCCGATGCGGGCCAAACCGGCGGCGCGCTGATCACGGATTTGCCGCCGGTCGGGCGGGAGACTCTCCGCCGGCACCACATAATCGAACACGATCTCGGAGCCGGACGCTGCAACGGTGCGCAATGTGTCAAAGACCGCGTCACGTGTGAGATAATAGGTGACGCCCAGCCATACAAAAATTGCGGGCTCGAGCGGCTCGAACGCGGGTGATGCTTTGAGGACATCGGCCAATGCTTGGTGCTCAAAGTCGATTGGCGCTAGCGTCAATAAATCGGGAACCGCGATGGCGGCTGCTCGCAATCGCTCGCGCTTCAATGCTTGAGTGCCCGGTTGATCCAGCTCGATCACACGGACCCGATGGGCAGCATAAGGGTTGCGGCAACCAAACGTATCGAGCCCGGCGCCAAGTACGACAACTTGGCGGACGCCGCGGGCGACTCTGGCTTGGATAATGTCCTCGGCAAACCGGTGGCGTGAAGCAACGAACAATCTTGTCGTGCGTCGCCACGGTTGCATGCTGGCATCGTAGGTGAGCTTCCCGGGGTCGGCGCCTAGGATGGGAATCGCAAGCGGATCGCAGTAGATCGCACCATCATCAACGATTTGATGAGTGGCCCGATGCATTGCGGCAATGCCTGCCGTCGCGCTCGGTCGATACTCAGCCATTCCCGCGATTAGAGCGCGGTCCAGGCCAAGCAATCAATGCGGCTTACTCGGCCGCTTGAGCTTGAGCGAAGGCGCTCGGCCGCAAGCGCAACCTCGGCGCTGTGCCACGTGCCGAGCGCGGGCTCTGATAGCCCACAGTGTATTCACGGAACGCATCGGCAAAGGGCTCGAGCCGGGTCTGCGGCTTCACTTCAATCGAATTGACGCCGCAGCGCGCGAGGAAAAACGCTTGATCCGGCAGAATATGGCCGGTGGCGCGGATCTCGCCCTTGTAACCGTAGCGCTCGCGCAAGAGACGTGCGGTCGAGAAAGCGCGGCCATCCTTGAAGTAAGGAAGCTCAACGACGATCAATGCAAAATGGCTGGCATCCGCGCTGATCTCTTTGGCAAGCTCCTCGGACTTGAGACGCACGCCCAAAGGTGAGCGGCGCTCCAGCAGCGCTTCGCGCTCTGCCTTGAAGCGCTTGAGCGAGACGATGACGGCGCCGTTCGCGGGCACTGCGTCTTCGTCGGCGAGGTTCGTCCAGGGATTTTCCGCCCACTGACCGTTCTTAATGATCGGCATAAAGACGCTCCTTGAACGGTGCAATTCCGGTGCGGCGCACGAGCTTCAAAAAGCTCTCGCCCGGCTCGCGAAGTTTCAAATAGGTGTCGACGATCGTGTCGATCGCTTCCGGCAGTTCTTCTTCCTTGAAGGCGTGGCCGACAATCTCGCCGATCGAGGAATGCGTATCGGCCGAGCCGCCGAGCGTGACCTGATAGAACTCGGTGCCCTTCTTATCGACGCCCAAAATGCCGATATGACCGACATGGTGGTGGCCGCAGGCATTGATGCAGCCGGAGATCTTGATCTTCAGCTCGCCAATATCTTCGGCGCGCTCGGCATCGGCGAAGCGCTGCGAGATCGTCTGCGCGATCGAGATCGAGCGCGCATTGGCGAGGTCGCAATAGTCGAGGCCCGGGCAGGCGATGATGTCGGTGATGAGACCGATATTCGGCGTCGCAAGCTCGGCGGATTTGAGCGCGTCGTAAACCGTGAGCAAATCCTTCACGCGGACATGCGGCAGCACAAGGTTCTGCTCGTGGGTTACGCGCACTTCATCGAAGGAGAAGCGCTCGGCGAGATCGGCGATAAGATCCATTTGCTCATGGCTGCAATCGCCAGGCGTCAAGCCAATCGGCTTCAGCGAGATATTGACGATGCAATAGCCCGGCGCCTTGTGCGCAACGGTATTCTGCTTGTACCAGCGCGCGAATTCGGAATCGACCGCCACGCGTTTCCTGACCGCGCTGTCGTCGCCATCGAAAGCTTCGAAAGCGGGCGGCGCAAAATAGGCTTGAATGCGTTCAAGCTCGGGCTGGAGCCGCTTCAGATCGCCTTGCTTCTCGATGTGCGCATACTCTTCCTCAACTGCGCGCGTGAATTCTTCGGCGCCGAGCTGATGAACGAGGATTTTGATGCGTGCCTTCCAGAGATTGTCGCGCCGGCCATATTC
>JBAQHC010000114.1:0-2315 GCA_049288095.1 Alphaproteobacteria bacterium
TAGTTCTTGATGTCGTGCACGCGCGCATCGCCGAGCTGGCTGTCGCGCAGGCGCGAGACGGCGTCGTACTCGTAGAGCCCCTGGTGGGCCTTGGTCGTCGACTTGATGTGCCACTCGATGATCGGCACGCCGATCGCGTCCGCCACCTCGAGCGCCAGCGCCGTCTTGCCGGTGCCGGGCTCGCCCTTGACGAGGAGGGGGCGGGCAAGCGTGATCGCGGCGTTGACCGCCACCTTGAGGTCGTCGGTGGCAACATAGCGGCGGGTGCCGTCGAATTTCATGGGGGGCTGGGCTCCAGGCTCCGGGAGGTCACCGGCAGAGATTAGGGGGTGCCTGCCCGCGGGAACAAGCGGGGCCCCTATGTGACGTGGCGATGCAAGTCGGCTTTATGGGATTTTGGGCGTGGCGGCGGGAGCACGCATCGCCCGGCGTCACACAGATGTCACGGGCGCCGCCGTTTCATGCACAGATTTCTTCGTGCTCTCCGCGACTTAAGCCTAGGGCCGGAACTCCTTGACAGAAGCGCGCACTCCCTCCAATAGGAGGCGCCAAATGTAGCTTGTCGTCGCCGGGCGAGGGTCCGGGCGCTGTCTCTAAAAGCCTCGAGGGAGGCCACTATGAGCAAGCGGAACGTCAAGAAGGCCGCCAAGACGAAGGCGCCGGCCGCGCGCCGCAAGGCTGCTGCGCCCGCGCCCAAGGCCCGGACCATTGCGGCGGCCAAGCCGAAAGCGGCAGTGAAGAGGAAGGTTGCGGGGAAAAAGATGGCGGCGCGTGCCAAGGCTTCGTCGATAGTTCTGCCACCCGACTACCGTCCCTCCGAGGACGAGCCTTTCATGAACGAGCGCCAGCGGCTCTACTTCCGCCAGAAGCTGCTCGCCTGGAAGGAGGAGATCATCCGCCAGACGAAGGAGACGCTCGCCGGGCTGCACGAGGAATCGACCCAGCACGCCGATCTCGCCGACCGCGCCACCTCCGAGACCGACCGCGCGCTGGAGCTGAGAGCGCGCGACCGCCAGCGCAAGCTCATCGCCAAGATCGACGCCGCGCTGGCGCGCATCGAGGACGGCTCCTACGGCTATTGCGAGGAGACGGGCGAGCCGATCGGCTTGAAGCGGCTCGACGCACGCCCGATCGCGACCTTGTCGGTCGAGGCGCAGGAGCGCCACGAGCGGCGCGAGCGCGTCTACCGCGAGGACTGAGCCGGCGCCCGCGCCACAAGCTCCAAGTCTTCTCGTGGGAGAGAGTGGTGAGCGTGAGCGGCGCTGGGCCACGCTAATGTCTGGTTGCCATTAGGAACGTGCCCGGTTCGGCGCAATCCAAAAACGGTTTGCGAACTATAGCGAATTCGCGCTGCGATCTCCATCGAGGGCCGCTCAATCCACTCGTGCAGCACCCAGGCCGCAACTACTGATACCAGCAAGGCGATGATGATCGCGCCGATCTGCACCGCCTTTGTCTGCGGTAGATGACTTGCGAGGTCAATAATTCGTCCGCCGACGGGTACATGGAGAAGATAGAGCGGGTAAGAGATAGCGCCAAAAAATGAGAAAATCCGGTACTTGGGAATTGTAAGGCAAGCGATGGCGATTGAGGTTAGCGCGCTCGCGAGAGCGACGCTCACTGTATGCAACCACGTGAGCCCCATAGCCGTCGCAAATATTAGCGCACCGTAGCCAAAGGGACCCAGACGGCCAGTGCGAAGCCAAAATGCGGCCAGGCCGGCAGCGAAGACCGGTAGGTACGGTGTGATCCACACCCGTGATGGCGAACCAATCGCAGCCAATACAAGGCAAGTCGCCAGGATCAGTGATCCAGAGAAGACGCCCGGTCCGACAAGGGCTGGGAATAACACGCTGACGAGAAGGTAGAACTGCAGCTCGATGGCCAACGTCCAGTAGACGATATTCAGCCAATCATAGCCCAATGCTGCGCTCATAAAGGCAACATGTGACACGATTTGATCGACCGTCCACGTCGGGTTTTTCCCGCGTATGACCATCGTTGCCAGACCAAGCGCCAGAACAATTGCGACCGAGGCTAAATAGGGAGGATCAATTCGCACAATCCGCTTTGCGATAAACTGCGGCCATGCCCGGAGAGTGTACCCGGCCCGAGCAAGAGCGAACGGGATTACGAATCCCGAAATAACGAAGAATATTTCGATTCCGCGAACGCCGAATCCGAATGCAGGAGCCAGCGAGCTGCGTCCATTCGTAAAATGGAATAGGCACACCGAGACCGCAGCGAATGCGCGAAGCGCGTCAATGGTTTCCAGGCGTTCTGGGAACTTGTTGATGGCTCACCCCCATCTAGAG
>JBAQHC010000115.1:0-3819 GCA_049288095.1 Alphaproteobacteria bacterium
CAACGGGTGAGGGTGGAGCTGCAAGCGAAGACTCTCTGATTCAACCCCTCACCCTAACCCTCTCCCACAAGGGGAGAGGGGAGCTATTCGCTATCCCGCCGGCCGGCGCGCCATTGGCGGTAAAGCAGATAGGGCAGCACCGCGAAAGCTAGCACTAGCATCCAGGCGCCGAGGGACAGGTAAAGCCCGAAGAGCGGGGCCGAGGCACCCATCGACATGACGAGCATCAGCCCGCCGATCATGGCGAGGGCCGGAATCCCCGCGTAAAGGACAATCTGTGTCACCGACATGAGGGCGCCGTTCTCCCCATCTTTGTCCCATCCTTGATGGATGTTTACCGCTTAGAATGCCCGCGCCATTTCGCGGCAGCAAGCGAGGCGCATCCAAATCGGCCTACTGCCGCATCTAGGGGAAAGACTTGGCAACCGCAGGAAGGGATGCTGCTATGCACGGCTGGTATTACAACGGTCCTGATATGTTCTGGATCTTCATCGCCATAATTGTCGTTTCGAGCATGCTGTTCGGCTATTTGCGCAGCCGCAGCCGCGATGAAACGATTCGGGATTTGGCCGAGCGTGGTCAGCCCATTCCCCCGCAGATGTTCGATCGCCCGGGCGGCCGCAGTGGCCTCCTCATCGGCGGGCTGGTCATGCTGTTCATCGGAATTGCGCTCTCGGCTTTCATGTGGTCGATGGCGAGCACGTTGCCGATGGGCGCTCGCGGAGAATACCCGTGGTTTGTGGGCTTTTTCCCGGGCGGCATAGGGCTCGCGCTCCTGCTCAGCTACTTCCTGCTTGGCTCGGGTCGAAATGGAGGCGGCCACTAGCTGGTCGCAAAGCGGATGGACGAGCGCGCCCTAGTGGCGCGCGCCGCGCGCGGCGATGCCGCAGCTTTCGCCGCGCTGGTGCGCACGCATCAAAGCCGGGTGCGCGCGTTTTTGCTGCGCCTGTCATCGGGCGATCATGCGCTGGCCGACGATCTTGCACAGGAGACTTTCCTCGAAGCCTTCCGCAAGCTTTCGCAATATCGCGGCGAGGGCTCGCTCGGCGGCTGGCTCTACAGAATTGCCTATACCCGCTTCCTCATGGAGCGCCGCGCCCGTAAGGAGGTGCCGACCGAAATTGACCCCGAGCCGTGCGAGGCAAGTGAAACCGCGGATATGGCAAGGCTCGATCTGGAGCGCGCGATGGCAAGGTTAAGCGCTCCGGAACGCGCCTCGCTCACGCTTTGTTATGCGCTAGGGCACTCTAATGAGGAGGCGGCAGCGATATTGAGTTTGCCGCTCGGAACGGTAAAATCCCATATCCTGCGTGGGCGCGAGAAGTTGCAGGCTTTGCTTGGGGCTTGGCGTAATGATGAGGCGCAAGCATGACTGAGTACGATCTTGATAAAGCGCTCATGGCGCCGCTTCCTGAAATCGCCGATGGCGGCTTTTCGCAAGCCGTGCTCGTGCAGGCGATCAAAGAGAATGCAAGGCGCGAACGGAATGTTACGATCGCAGTTGCCGGTTCTGTCGCGCTGCTCTGCGCCATGATGCCGCTCACCAAGTTCGGGCAAGCGGTTGATCAATGGGCGATTGGGTTCGGCCGCGATCTGTCGGGCCTCGGGGACAAGACGACGAATCTTTGGAGCCTCGTGGGTGACACGCTGAATTTCTCGAGCCTGTCATTGCCGCTTGCGATCACGGTGGGGGCGCTCACGCTCGCAATGTTGGTAGCACAGGCCTTTCCAGCCCGGCGCTAGTTGCTATCAGGTTGAAAGTTTCGTCATCCCGTGCGCGCTGCGGCACGGGAGTGACGCTGCGCTGACACGGGATCCAGTTCTCTGTGAATAGATCCCGGATCTGCGAAGCAGCATTGCATGCTGCGTCGCGTCCGGGATGACGAGCGGAAAATTACGCGCGAGGCTACTTCAGGCCCTCGAACTTTTTCTTGAATTTCGAAACGCGGCCAGCGCGGTCGATAAGCTGCTGGCCGCCGCCGGTCCACGCCGGGTGGGTCGTCGGGTCGATGTCGAGCGTGAGCTTGTCACCTGCTTTGCCATAGGTCGAACGGGTCTTGTAGACCGTGCCGTCATTCATCTGGACGGTGATGAAGTGATAGTCGGGATGAATGCCTTCTTTCATGGCCCTGCGCTCGTGGCTCGAAATTGAGCGCGCCTTATAGTCCGCGAGCCCGGCGAGACGCAAGGGCGACACGAACTTCCCCCTCCCTCTGGGAGGGGCTAGGGGAGGGATTGCAAACAATCCGCAGCGCTCGTCCATGCAAATCCCCCTCCTGCCTCCCCCAGAGGGGGAGGGGCGTGAGGAGAACGCGCAAGCAAGCGGAAAGGGGTTTCGCGCGAAAATCCCGCGGGCATTAACCGCGAGAGACCATGAAGCCAGCGACACCCCGGACGCTTTGGTGGCTGATCGCCGTGACGGCGCTCGCCCTTCTCATGGCGCCGCTTTTCGTTGTCGAGCTGCCGCCGCTTCTCGACTATCCCAATCACCTCGCGCGGCAGTGGTTTCTCGCGCGCGCGACTGACGATCCCATCCTCACGAAATTCTATGCGCCGCACTGGGCCATCATCCCCAATATGGCCGTCGATCTCCTCATGATCGGCCTTGAGAGCTTCCTGCCGCTCTATGCCGCCGGCAAAACCGTCCTTGCACTGACGATCATCGTGCAGTTCATGGGCATCGCGATTTACAGCCGCGCTCTGTTCGGACGATGGTCGTTATGGTCGATAGCCGGCGGCCTCATCAGCTATAGCGCGATCCTGCTGCTCGGCTTCGTCAGTTTCTTGATGAGCTTGGGCCTTGCGCTTTTGGCCGCCGCGGCGTGGCTCACTTGGCGCGAGAAGCATCCAATCGCAACGACAATCGGCCTTGCGCTCGCGGCGCTCGCCATTTTCTTCGTCCATTTGCTCGGCGTTGCTTTTCTGGGGTTCTTGATCGGTTGCCGCGAGCTTGACCGCATCATCGCCGCCTACTCGGAGCGTCGCAATTGGCAAAAGGAATTTTGTCTCCGCGCGCTTTCGCTGCTCGCCGTCTTTTCGCCGAGCGCGCTGCTTTATCTCGCCTTGGTGCCGCATCAGCAAGTCGCCAGCGTTCTCTACTATGGGCCCTCGGTCATAATCGCCGGCTTGTCAATCGCCTTCTCGAGCTACAGCAGAGTCCTCGACAGCGTAACGCTGTGCTCGGTGTTTATCTTGCTCGCATTATGCGTCCGCGCGAACAAAGCGGCATTCACCCGCACGACCGCGTTGCAGCTTTGCGTCCTCGTCATTCTCTATGTCGCTTGCCCATTCAGGTTCGATGACGAAGGCTGGCTCAATTTCCGCGCGATCTATATGGCGAGCCTTATATTGTTCGCCGGCATTGCGCCGATTCTCCCGCGCCGCGCGGCTGTCGCGGTTGCAGGCATCGGTGCCGCTCTTTTCTGCGCGCGCATCTTTCTCGTTGCCGATGTGTGGCACGCGTTCAATTCGGAGCTTGCCTCGTTCAGGCAGGTGATCGCGCCGGTCGCACCGGGCAGCAAAGTTGTCGTCGTAAGATATCCACCGAAGGACGATCTCGCCTACTGGAACGCGACGCCGCGGGCGCGAAGAATCGCCTCGGTCGTTCCGGCAAACACGCATTTGGCTGCATTGCTGATGATCGAGCACCGCGCGTTCTGGCCGCTCCTGTTTAGCGTTCCCTCGCAGCACACAATCAAAGTGCTGCCGCGTTATTTGCCGCTCAGCGTGCCTTCGGGCGAGCTTCCCGACTACGAAGCACTCACCAAGCTAACGCCGGCCGATCTTGCGATGTCGCCCTATTTGCGAAATTGGCAGAGC
>JBAQHC010000116.1:0-1941 GCA_049288095.1 Alphaproteobacteria bacterium
GATCACCGTGGTTGCGACCAGCACACGGATCACACCGGCCTGGAACGCTTCCATCACCTCATGCTTTTCGCGCGCGCTCAGCCGGCCATGTACAATGCCGACCTTGCCGGGAAAGCGATCACGCAAGGTGGCGAAGCGTTCCTCCGCATTGGCGAGATCGACCACCTCGGATTCCTCGACCAGCGGGCACACCCAATAAGCGCGCGCACCCTTGGCGAGGGCGCGCTTCAAGTGCTCGATCACTTCTTCGAGGCGTTCCTGATTGACGAGCACGGTTTTCACCGGTTTGCGGCCCGGCGGCTTGCCATCGAGCTTCGACACATCCATGTCGCCGTAAAGCGCGAGCGTCAGCGTGCGCGGAATCGGCGTTGCCGTCATCACTAGAAGATCGGTCGGGTGTGCGCCTTTGGAAGCCAGCGTAAGCCGCTGATGAACGCCGAAGCGATGCTGCTCATCGATCACGACAAGCGCGAGATCTTTGAACGCGACATCCTCTTCAAGCATCGCATGCGTGCCGACGACGATGTCGATTTCACCTGCCGCGATTTCCGACAGCATTGCATCGCGCGCGAGGCCCTTGTCGCGCCCCGTGAGCACTGCGACGCGCAGGCCAGCCTTTTCCGCGAGCGGGGCGATTGTTGCCTCGTGCTGGCGCGCGAGAATCTCGGTCGGCGCCATGAGCGCGGCTTGCGCGCCGGCCTCGACTGCCGCGGCCATGGCGAGCAGGGCAACGACGGTCTTGCCCGCGCCGACATCGCCTTGCAGGAGACGCGTCATGCGTTTGGGCGCGGCGAGATCTTCGACGATTTCCTTGATGCTGCGCTCCTGCGCCTCCGTAAGCGTGAACGGCAGCGCACGGACGATCTTCGCACGGATGTGCCCATCGCCAATCAGCGCGCGGCCCCGCGCGCCATGCAGACGCGCCCGCATCAAACCGAGCGCGAGCTGAGAAGCCAGCAGCTCATCGAAGGCAAGGCGCTCGAGCGGCGGTGCTTTGAGGTCGATGTCGGCGGCGTTCGCCGGCGCGTGGATGGCTTCCAGCGCAGCTTTGAAGCCCGGCCAGCCTTGATGGGTGCGCCATTCTGCGTCGAGCCATTCGGGCAAATCAGGCACGCGCGTGAGCGCCGCATGCACCGCTTTCGAAATGACGCGGTTGGAAAGTCCTGCTGTCAGCGGATAGACCGGCTCGACCGCCGGCTGCTTCTCGAACTCCGCCTCGGTGAGCGCAAAATCGGGATGGGCCATTTGCCGCTCGCCCTGAAACTCTTCGACGGTGCCTGAGATCCAGCGCACCTCACCCTCGGGCAGAAGGCGCTTTAAATAGGCTGCCTCGGCGCGAAAGAACACGAGCGTGAGAAACCCAGTTTCATCGGAAACCCGTACTTTATAGGGATAGCGCGGGTTGCCGGGTGCGAAATGCTTGTCGATATGCACGCGCAGCGTTGCCAAGCGCCCATGCCCGGCAAGCGCGATCTTGGGCCGGTAGTTGCGATCAATGATGCGGTCGGGCCGGTGAAACAGAAGATCGATAACGCGCTCGACGCCGAGCTTTTCGAGCAGTTTCGCATAGCGTGGGCCGATGCCGGGAAGCGTTGCCACTTCCGCAAACAACGGAAACAGGATTTCCGGCCGCCCTGAAGCTGCGCGTGAAACTGATCGAGGCGAGGGAGCTGTCATGGACGAGATCCACCCTCCCCGAGCGCTTCGCGCTCTGCCCCTCCCGTCAAGGGAGGGGCGATTAGATCTGGGCGGACTGAAACAACACAAATCCCCCCTCCCCTTACAGGAGGGGGTAGGGGGAGGGGTGAAAGGCAATGCATATTCATCGTTGATGCGCCTCCCTCAGCGTACGGATGATCTCGGCGCTCCTATTGACGATCACCGAGAAATGGCCTTCACCCTCCTCGAAATGCGCAGATACATAAGAAAGTTCGCTCGCCA
>JBAQHC010000117.1:0-2577 GCA_049288095.1 Alphaproteobacteria bacterium
TTGCGAGGCAAATAAGCATGAGCAGCCGGCGCTTAACGCTTGGCTCGACCAGTAATACAGCGGCCTGCGCGACAACGGGCCAAAGCACTTCAGCAAACACAAGATAAAGCGATGTCAGGTGTGTCGCGTAGGCCCCATGATTTGGGGAGGACGAAAGGTTGAGCCACAAGAGGCCTTCCACGAATTGCTGCAACGCAAAGAAGAGAGGCACTGCTGCAAGCGGTATTTCGCGCGGCTCGGTGGTTCGCGCCAGCGCAACAACTCCGATGGCTCCAATTGCGGCCGCCGTCACGAAGCTTGCGGTAGCCGAAAAGCACAAAGCTCTTTCACTTTTCGATTAATGGATCTTGGGTTACTTTGAACCGTCCGCCTGTCGAGGCTGAGAGTCCAGGCCGCCGATTCCCGGAAGATCGCTAGACTACAAGCATCGCCTGATCGCGTCAGCAAATAACGGTGCCGCGGGGACGATCTCCAAGTGCTTCGCTGCAATTGGCGGCCCTACTCGAAACGGCGGCACAGAGTCGGTGATGATCACTTTTGTGAACGCCTTGCTCGCCAAGACTTCGGACGCGTTGCCGACGAAGAGACCGTGCGCCGCCAGCGCATAGATCTCGCCTGCGCCCTGCGCGCGGCATTTTTCCGCCGCCCGCTTCATTGTCCCGCCCGTGCTGATGAGATCATCGATGATTAGCACGGTGGCGCCGCCGACTTCGCCGATGAGAAGGTCGCCCGACACGACGCCTGCACTCCGTCGCTTTTCGACGTAAGCAAGATCGACAGGGTTGCTCAAAATGCGCTCCAGCGCCTCGCGGAAAAGTTGAGCGCGCTTCACGCCGCCGGGGTCGGGCGAGACGACGACGACTTGCCCATCAGCTACTCGCTCCTTGATGTGGTGCGCAAACGCCTCGTGAGGATCGAGGCAAATGGTCGGGATACGAAATGCATTTTCAAAGGCCGCCGGATTATGCACTTCCAAGGCAACGACCAAATCAACGCCCATCGCTTCGATCGCCTGCGCGAGATAGCGCGCGGTCAAGGGATCATTTGGCTTGGTTCGTCTGTCCTTCCGCGCATAGGCAACATATGGGATGAGCGCAACGACGCGGTTTGCCCCACAATCGCGCATCGCCCCGGCGAGAAACAAGAAACGGCAGATCTTGTCATTCACCGATAGAAGTTCGTCGCCGTAGAGGCTTTGTACGATAAAGACGTCTTCCTCGCGCACATCGACGAGCGGCCGGCCTTTGTGCTCCCCGTCCTCGAAGTCACGCATCTCGAGCGACGACAATCGAATTTCGAGAGCGTCGGCAATCGCCTCTCCGAACTCCTGGCTTTCCGGCAGCGCGAAGAGCTGCATCTTGTTTCCTTCAGACAATGTGATGTTTGCCGACCAGGTGAACCGTGCTCGCTTGCGGGCCTTTTTCACCCTCGGTCTCGACGTAGCGAACTTGGGCGCCCACTTTGAGCTTATCGAACTCCGCGTCCACCAGACTATTACGATGAAAGTAGATTTCGGTTCCATCGGGCGCTTGGATGATTCCATAGCCTTCGATTGGGAACAGCTTTGAGATTTGTCCATGAGGCGGCGCCTCATGGCTCTTGGTGACGCCCTGCTGAATGCGCGCGCCATCTTGCAGCTGCCTGCGTGCCTTGGCGAAGGCCTCGCGTACGGCAACACCGATATGTTCCTGCTCCGCCTTCTCGCCGGCCAGGTGATTGACCACGATCTCACGGTGCTTTGGGATATGAATGTCTATGCGCACCTCGAAGAGACCGCCGCTGTGATGCCGCTTTTGTGGCGCGGTGATCGCAACGCGACATGATGCGATGTGCGGATAGAATTGCTCGAGCTTGTCGATCTCTTGTTCGACAATTGCTCTGACACTCGGGTTGCTGATCGATTCATCGATCATTATATGCGGCGGTACATCCATGAACGGTTCTCCTATAGCTCAATCACTAGCCCTTGACGCAAATGAGCGGCTTGAGCCACGCAACGCGCTTGGCGAGCCCTGCTCGTTCGGCGACTTCGACGACTTTTGACACATCCTTGTAGGCGCCTGGTGCTTCTTCGGCGATCCCGCGCGCGGAAGGACTTTTGATGATAATACCTTGATCGGCGAGATCATCCTGCAGCTGCCTACCGTGCCACAGTTTAAGCGCCTGATGGCGCGACATTGCGCGGCCGGCACCGTGGCAGGCGGAGGAAAACGAAGCCGCTTCGGACTGGGCCGTGCCGGCAAGCACATAGGATCCCGTTCCCATGCTGCCGCCGATCAGCACCGGCTGGCCGAACGGCTTAAGCGCTTCGGGCAGATCAGGGTGTCCGGGCCCGAAGGCGCGCGTTGCGCCCTTCCGGTGAACATAGAGCGTCTTCAGCCGATTTCCGACCTGATGCTTTTCGACCTTGCAGGTGTTGTGCGAGACATCGAACAGCAGCGACGCTGGCCCATCACCATATTCCTCGCGCAATACCTTGCGCACGAGATGCGTGACGATCTCGCGATTTGCCATGGCGCAATTCGCAGCCGCGCGCATGGCGCCGATATAGCGCCGGCCAAGATCGGATTTAATCGG
>JBAQHC010000118.1:0-1776 GCA_049288095.1 Alphaproteobacteria bacterium
GTCATGGTCCAGACCGTGTACTTAAGGTGGACGATCATCACGACCAGCGACAGGCACGTCCATAATCCGACGCCGACTGGAAACGCCAGCAACAACAGCCACGCCAACGGCAGGTGGCTGCGAAAGACCGCCAGCACGGTCATGCCCAGGATCAGTATGACGGCCGCGGCGGCGACCTGCTTGGCGGCCGGGGCAAGGCGCGAAAGGTCCAGGCGATTCATCGCCTCGGTGGTCGAGATTCCCCCATGGGCGATATTCGGTCCGACGAACACGTCGGCCTTCTTGAACTCCGCAGTCTGCCCGGTCGCGGTGTCGAGCACGCAAATATTCAGAGTGTACTGTCCGCTCTGATGGAAGGTAAAAGCGGCCTCATGGGCCGTGTAATCGGTGACGAGCGGCCTGGGCTGCCTGTTCTGTACGTCGGTGATCTTCAACCGAAAGCGCAGGCGCGGCAGCAACGCTTCGTCGATGTCGCATGGCCGGACGACCAGCGTGTCGTCGGGCATGATCAGCACGGTCAAGTGATGCGGCGGAGCGATGTAGAAATTCCGCTCGCGAATATCCTCCACCCGGCGGACTGAGAAATCATCCCAGCCAGCATGGATCGCCATCGCAATGGCCACCGTCGCCGCCGCCAGGACGGCGACCAGCAGCACAAACCGGATTGGCCGCACGGGTTGGCTCATGGCTTCCAGGACGCCTCCGGGGCGAGCAGTCGCCGGGCTAGCGGGCCGGGCACCACGTAGAACGTCTCTTCGCTGACGAACATATAGACGTCCCGGCAAGAGGGGTATTCGTCACCGAATACGAAGACCGCTAGATTCCTTCCGGTAATACCTACGGTGTAGTGCGGCCGTGCGGCCAGTTCCGCAACCTGAGCAGGCGAGAGCGCTTCGGGGTAGTTCTCCCTCTCTATGGGGGCGAAAATCAACTCCAGGGCCGTGGTGGCCGAATCCAGCGACGTACCGTTATTGTCCCAGATTCGCCGGGTACCGTCGGCCGCGACGACCAGCCGCCGCCCGTTGAGGTACTCGTTGAGGAACAATATCGACTCATTGCCGTAGGTATACGCATTGAGCGGCCTTTCGGTCGCGCGGCCAAAGAGCGTTGTCTTGGCCCGGTGCAGGCGTCTCCAGGGACGCGGGCCGTCGTGGCTGGCCAGGTGGACGACGTTGAGCACGGCGACCAGCACGAGAACGAACGCCGCCATGCTGAGCGTGGCCTCACGCCCGATCCGCCGGCCCAGCGGCGTCAGACGGACCGCGGCGACCATCGCCCCCAAAACGATGACGGCTCCTATCCAGACCGACAAATGCGGTATCGCCCGAAGGATCGACACCAAGTCGGTGAAGAACGCGTTCATGGTTCCTCAAATGTGTTGCGGCCTGAACCCGGCCGCGACGGGTGGATTATAGCCATTGGTCGCGAAGCCTAAAGGGAGATATTCAAGAATCTCACCATTTGCGGCGACGGCGGGGACTTGGCCCCAGCGGGCGAAAGCGTTAAGATCCCCCACGGTGCAGCGGAGACAGACCAACGCGATTCTTGGAATTTCTGCGTTCTACCATGATTCGGCGGCGGCGCTCGTCATCGACGGGCACGTCGTCGCCGCAGCGCAGGAAGAACGATTCACCCGCATCAAACATGATGCCGGCTTCCCGACGCACGCCATCGAGTACTGCCTCGCCGAAGCCGGCCTGAGCGAAGGGCAGGTCGATTACGTCGGCTTCTACGACAAGCCCCTGTTGAAGTTCGAGCGTCTGCTGGAGACGTACC
>JBAQHC010000119.1:0-1549 GCA_049288095.1 Alphaproteobacteria bacterium
CGCACCATGAATCAGATCGCAACCGGTAAGGGCAGCGGGCCCAAGGCCTTCATGCTCTCGCGCCGCAAGGTAGCCGCCCCCGATGCCGTGTGGCATTCCGACAAGGATGCGGACAGCGCGCCAGATCGTCCTGCTCGGCGGCCTGCTCGGCGCGTGCGCAAGCCTGCGGTGAAGACCAAGGCGCGGCCGAAGAAAACCGCCGCTAAGCGCTAAGGCAGTAGCGCCTATTTCAGCCGATCCACACAATCTCGGGCTCGCGCCGCGGATGAACATCAGGCGTGCCTCGCGGATACCCGAGGATCACCGGTGCGACGGGAATGTAGTTTTTGGGCAGCCCGAGCTCAGTCTTGGCCGGCTCTTCGTTGAGCCAGGGCCGAGCCAGTCCAATCCAACAGGTTCCGAGATTCATG
Source organism: Alphaproteobacteria bacterium (assembly GCA_049288095.1). Taxonomy (GTDB): domain Bacteria; phylum Pseudomonadota; class Alphaproteobacteria; order CAWBKL01; family CAWBKL01; genus CAWBKL01. The sequence continues at coordinate 411 of JBAQHC010000119.1, forward strand.
GAGTGCGCCGCGAGCATGAGATTTTGTGCCGCCAGCGCGCAGTCTTCGCTGGCGCCCGTCTCGGCGGAAGTGGCACATATGACGATGAGCACGGGCGCACCGTAAAATAAGTCGAATGTCGCATCGGCTAAGTGGCTGCGAAAACCGGCGAGCGCCGAGTCCGCCGCCGTCGATTTCAAGACCAGGGCCTTCGCCCGGTCCGAGATCGCCAGCAGGCGGCTGCGCCCGCTGACCACGGCGAACGCCCACGGCTGCCGGTTCATTGCGCTCGGCGCATGGCTTGCCGCGCGGATCAGCTTCTCGATCGTTTGCTTGGCAGGGACCTCGTCTGCGTACTCGCGAATGGCCCGCCGGCTATAAATGGCTTCGATGACATCCATGGTTCGCCCGCTCATCGCATCTTGGAGTTCAGTTTGATCGTCTTGCCGTCGACTACGAACGAACCGTAACCGTGATGGTGGATGGTTTTGGGGTTGGTCTGCTTCGGATCGATCCAGGCCTGCACCACCTCGAGGATGAAAAGGTTGTATTTCTTGACGAGCCGCGTCTCGGTCACCACGCACTCGAGATTGGCGAAGCACTCCTCGATGAGCGGCGGCGCAACTTTCAGGGCCGGCACCGGTGTCAGGCCGAATTCGGCGAACTTGTCGACATCGCGTCCTGAGCAGTTGCCCACTTGGACGACCTTGGCTGCCATTTCCACGGCGGGCACCGCGATCACGCATTGCCCGGTTGCGCGGAGCGCCGCAAAGCTATGGTCGGCGCTGCTGACGACGCAAGCAACGAGCGGCGGCTCGAAGTCGACCATCATGTGCCATGACATCGTCATGACGTTGGAGCTGCCTTTGTCCGCTGTCACAAGCAGCACCACGGGCCCCGGCTCGGGCAATTGGTAGACCTTAGCTAAGCTCAGCTTTCTGAAGGTTCGCAATGCGCTTCCCGCCCGTTCGCCCATGCCGACTGCGCTGGCCCCATTCGCCAGCGGCTGTGTGAACCTTGGCCCCATTATCGGCGGTCGTGTGCGATCCGTACTGATTCAGGTCAATCTGCCTGGTGCGACCACGTGGCAAGGCTAGCATTCAGCCAGAACGGTAGTGTTGATGGGCGCGTTACGAGATACGGACTACGTGCTTGCCAAA
>JBAQHC010000120.1:0-2198 GCA_049288095.1 Alphaproteobacteria bacterium
ATCTAGAGATCATCTGAGGTATGGGATGTGGCTAATAGGTTCCGCCAATATGCTGAATTTGGATGATTATCCAAGTAGACGGACTTATGAAAATCTGGACCCAAACGATCCTATCATGATCAAACAAAATCTCGGATTGAATGAGGTAACGGAGAAACTCTTTTCAACCATCACAACTGGCGTTCGTTACTGGCCTTTTCTGTTGGTCGCTCGTGACTTAAGAAAGACCAAATCCAGGCAAGTTATAGAATCAACTTTAAAAAAAATCAATTCTGCTCAAGAGCAGAAGAACATCGGTCCTCTAAAATTTTCGACTTTTCGCCCGTACCGGAGCATGTATGGTAGCCTATCTCGGAAGCGAGATGTAGAGTCGGAAGACTTACGTTGCTTCATACAGGATAAGAGAAGAAAATATGATGGAAATTTTGATTTCTTCCAAAGAGGTGGAAACGAAAAGAACTGGAAGAAAGCACTTGTGAAATCCATGGGAGTGCCAGGGAGACAATTTGCCAAACTTCTCGGTCAGCTCGTAAGGGATCAGAGGCTTGAGCGTTATATCGATGAATCAGGAGAAAGTATTGTTGATGTTGCGATCACGCGAATCCTAAGAAATAAATCCAAGTTTCACGAATTATTGTGGAAGGGGGCTTTTTGTTACGCTTTTTTACGTAATATGTACGGAATAAACGAATTTGGAGACGTTTTTCCTCCGACTCAATCAAAAAAATGGTCGAGGTATCTCATAGAAATACTGAAAAAGAACGATCCAAGTATCCCCGGCCAGTTGCGGAGATATATTCCTCTTATCAAAAGTTCCCGTGACTCGCCCCCTTGGAAGGATAAGACCAAAGAGATGAAGAGGAAAAACCGTATTGTTCTGGCAGGTATCCGCTTTAACATCTTCTATAATTTGTATGTTCGCCCAACTCCGCGGAAAGCAACCCTATGATTCCAAAGCTAGAAGACGAGATTAAGAAATATTTTAGAGCAATTGAGAAAAGTAACCTTTTGCTATTCACAACATTTGGGCTGGATGAAATAGTCCTTGTCCAGCTTTTGAGAAAGCATAAAGTTTCTAATCAGACCAGAATTGTGGTCATCCACGAAATCATGAAGCACAATGCGCCAGGGTTCCTGAAAGCATATTACCCAGACAGCAAAATCATCTCTGTAGAACTTCCTCGAGAAAAGTATCGTAAATATTGTCCGGTTTTTCACAGCAAGATATGGATGGGGGCCTCTAAATCTCCTTTTCGTTGTCGCCGATTAGCAATCCACTCCATTAATCTTACTCGATATCATCTAGGGGAACACGGGAAGTCCTTGGAATCTTTCTTTCTCTTGGAGGATGTTCTGCAGTTGCCCAAAGATCCCTTGTTCAGGGAGTCCAATCTATTACGCGGGAGAGGAACATTTAGGATGAAAATTCAACCGCGTAGCATGTTTGTTGAGGCTGAGTCCAAAAAAGTGGAGCTTTTGTCCCTAAGAGAATCAGTCGGGCAGTTGGTTGACTCGGTTTTAGAAGAGACGGGAGAACCGGTTATAGAATGCGCCGCCCCCTTTGTAAATAAGACGACGGTCCAATTCCTGAAGAAGAATGAGAACCAAATCAAGATATGGAAAGGGCACAGAAATGATGGAACTGGTTTGCATGCAAAAATTGTTGGGACGAAGAAACATTTATTCCTAGAGTCCCCAAACATAACGAACCAGGCTTATGGCATAGGTAAAAAAGGATTGATTAATCATGAAGCTGTTCTTTTGATAGGGAGACCGAAGGGATTTAAACTCGAGAAATATTTGAAAGGATTTTCGAGAGTAAGGATGGAAAGCTTAGACGACGAGAACAATGAGGATTATGAAGATCAAGACGTCAGCGATATTGGTGCGTCAGATTGGAATCAGATTAAAGATTGGGCGACAAATGGCCCGGAGGATGTGGTCCTAGCTTTCAATAAGAGGACGGGGAAAGCCGAGATTCTCATAACCGGGTCGCTTGAAAGAATTAAGAAAATTGTTCTGTATCAACCCTCCGAAAATGGGATTATGCGCCCGTTATTGACTCTAAAACCTAAAAAAAGGATCCAGGTATCGAGAGAGAATCAAAGGTATTTAGTAAAAACTGTTGTTTCTCCTCCCACTATAATTAAAGGAATACGTGGAAAGAAAACGTATTGGGTCCGGGAACTGAACTTGGG
>JBAQHC010000121.1:0-2244 GCA_049288095.1 Alphaproteobacteria bacterium
AGATAGACCTTGGTTCATCCCGGCCGCAATGTGCCTATGATTTTGACCTTTCTCAAGGTGCCATGGACGTCATGCTGCCGGATTTGGCTGCCTGGAGGGCTTTGACCAGACTCCTGCAACTGAGAACAATTTGGCTGGCCCGCCACGGTCACATGAGCGAGGCGGTGAATTCTCTGGTTTCTTCCTTCCGTCTTCTGCGGGTCTTGGATCGTCACCCGTCACTGATTGCCTCCCTAACCAAAATAGCCGGAGAGTCTTTGTTTGTAAGAGCCCTGCCAGAGGTTCTGGAGGCGGGTTCTCTCTCAAATCAAGAGTTGGAAGCGATTGGGGCGGTCTTGGCCCAGGCCGATCCCATCGTGAAGCTGGATCGGCCCTGGGTGGGCGAGCAGGTGAATATGCTGGAACTGTGGCGTACGGCGGAAAAGGAAGGGGACTATTCGGATCGTAATGCACCGCCATGGGCGCGGGGAATCGGGTCTTGGATGTTAAAGCCAGAATCCTATTGGATAGAAGCCCAGATGCTGCAATGGTGCGGTGTGTGCCTGAAGGCATCCCGCAAAAGTTGGCCCGAGGCCTTCGACATCGTGCAGAAACATGCCGGCAGCGGCCGCAAGGACTCGTGGTTTTCCAGTTACGATAAGGCCTTCATGATCTTTGGCCGGACCGCCGGCCTCGTTCGTTCGGCCCAGGTAGCGGTGATGGCGGAGCGGTATCGCCTGGCCAAGGGGCGGCTGCCCGCGTCACTGAAAGAGCTGCGCGATTTTGTCGGCCACGATCTGCCGGCGGATCCGTTCACGGGCAAGGACTTGATCTACAAGGTCCAGGGGAAGGGCTTCATGGTCTACAGCGTGGGCGACGACAAGGTCGATGACGGCGGTCCTGTGCAATCGCCCCGGAAGGATTGGGGCCTGGCCGTGCGGTGGGGGCCTCCCAAATAGGTTCTGCCTGTGTTGCCGAGGGATTGTCTTTGGCGGGCTTGTTCCCGTTTGCGCCGGCCGTATAATGACGCCCAGCATCGGTCCCTACGGGAACGGACACCCTTATGACTCGCGGCACTTTTGTGGCACTGGGCGCACTGGCGGGGCTTGTCTTTCTCGCCGCGCCCCTGGCCGCCCAGGAAGCCGAATTCAGGGACGGCCAATGGGTCCGCATTCCCCCTCCCGCCAAGGGCACAGCCGAAGGGGAGCTGGCGTTGGTTCGCCACTACGTGGATCGCGGGCAATACGGCTCCGCCGTCTCCGCCGCCGACCGGTATCTGAAGCTCTACCACGATCCCAACGGCCGCGAAGAGGTCATGCTGATGGCCGGTGAATCCGAGATGAAACGCGGCCGATTGTTCCAGGGCTACGAGCGGTTCGAGAAGCAACTGGCGGAGTTCTCCGGCGGCCGGTTTTCCGACCGCGCGACGGACCGCGAGTTCGGCGTGGCGGATGAGTTCCTAGCCGGCCGGAAGCGAAAGGTCTGGGGCTTCATCCCTTTGCCGGCCCGCGACGAGGGGTTGGACATCCTCTCGCGCATTGCCGACCGTTCGGCGGGCACGCCCGTGGCTGAGCGGGCGCTGCTGCGCATCGCCGACGACCGCTACGCCAAGGGGGAGTGGACCGAATCCGCCGACGCCTATGACCGCTATGTGAACTTGTTCGCCAAGGGCAGCAAGGCCGACGAGGCGATGCTCAAGGGCGCCGAGGCGACGTACCGGTCGTTCACGGGCGTCGCGCACGACGAGACGCCGCTGATCGAGGCCGAGCAGCGGTACCGCGACTTCGCCCAGCGGTTCCCCATTTCGGCCAAGCAGGCCGACGTGGACGCCACGGTGGAGCAGATCCGCATCACGCGCGCCCACAAGCTGCTGGAAGAAGGCCGATTCTACGAGCGCATCCACAAGCCGCAAGCGGCGGCGTATTCCTACAAGTTGGTGATCGACACGTACCCCCAGACCGACGCCGCCGAGCAGGCCCGATTGGCCCTGGAGGGCCTGCCCTCCAAGCCGTCCGTTCCGCTGGCGGCGGAGGAGCCTCCCAAGCCGCCGGCCCCGACGACCAGACCGGCGCCGCCTGCGGTGATCGTGGAGCGTTCCTCTCCGCCGACCACCCGGCCGGCCCCGCTGTCCAAGGAGGCCGAGAAAATCATCAACCTCGAGGAGCTGCCCACAACCGCCCCCAGTGGAGAAGGCCAATGAACGTTTTTGTCACGACGGCGAAAATGCTTGTCGTCTCGATGGTCCTGATCGTGCCGGCGACGCTG
>JBAQHC010000122.1:0-6226 GCA_049288095.1 Alphaproteobacteria bacterium
CCTCTGATGATGAGGGGTTTAGCCTTCGGATTAACAGGCTTGGTGTCGGTTCTGTGGGCCCTGCCTGCGCTTGCGAGCGACGGCGATGCGGCGCGCGGCCATGAGTTTGCACGTGAGTATTGTTCGCGATGTCACGCGGTTGAACGCCATAAGCTCAGGAGCCCGGTGCGCGAGGCCCCACCATTTGCGACCTTCTCGCGGTACTGGCCGCTGGAGAACCTGGCAAAGTCGCTCTCCGAGGGGATCATGGTTGGCCATAACAAATACCCGATGCCGGTCTTCCAGCTAGGCTCGGATGAGATCGCGGATCTCATTGCCTATTTGCGTACGATCCAGGAGCCGCCAGCACCTGGCACAAATCCGGCTAAGCCCTAAATCTTAGTCAGGTCTGGCAGGCTGTGGGGCTGATCCGTAAGATCACGTAGGGAATGCCACTGAGTTTGCCCTGGACAGCCCTGGGCGTATCAATTCGAGCGGTGGATTGGCACCCAAATGGAGCCTGAGATGCATGTTTCGGCATTCAAGACAGCGGCGACATTCGCGCTGGTGGTTGCCCTTGGCACAATCCCGGCATCTGCAGCGCTTGACCGCAAGAAGCTGCTTCAGCAGGGCGAAGACTATGTCGTTGCCCTGCACGACACTTATGTTGCCGCGGCCAAGCGGGTGAAGGGCAGCCGCTATCCCGATCTTCCCAAATTCTTCGGCGACCGCGCTGTGGAAATCGAGCAGGGCGGAGAGCTATTTCCCGCGCATCCCAGCGATTTTCCGGTTGGCAATGCCGAGATGGCCGGCCGCCTGCAATGGGCTTACGAGGAAACCTACGACCTGGCAACGAGCGAAGCGGCTGACATGCAGCCTTATCTCGTTGCTGATGTTCAAATCGCTTATGAGCAGTGGCTGATCACTATGCACTTCAACGTGCAGGATCCCGATCGCGAAAAGCTCGCGCGGACATTCGACAAGAGCCTCGATGCGCTCACCGATGTGCGCGGTGTGGCAAGCTTGGCAACGCATATGACCGTGGCAACGGCGGAGCCGATCGTCACGCGTGTTCAGTGACAAATCGAGCCACTTGCGGTGCGTTAGGGGCGGCCCTGAAGGCCGCCCTTGCTTATTTTGCACTCGTGTTCGCGTGTGGTTTCGCACTCGGTGCAATTCGCACTTTCACCCTCGTACCGCATATCGGCGAGCTTAGGGCCGTCATTGTCGAGCTGCCGCTTATGCTGGTCGCTTCGTGGGTCGCCAGCTGGTGGCTTGTTGTGAGGTTTTCGCTTGGTACGGCCTTCGTGCCGCGCGCCGTGATGGGTGGGCTGGCGTTTGTGCTTCTTCAAGGCGCGGAGCTGGCGCTATGGCGTTTTATATTTGGGCGCTCTGTGGCAGCATTCCTTCGGTCTTTCGAAGAAGTGCCCAACCTCATCGGGCTTTTTGGCCAAATCGCGTTCGCGCTCATTCCCATGCTTCAGGCGGCGCTAAATTATCCCAGGGCACATTTGCCCGAACGTTAGGGTTACGGCATCAGGACAGCCGCGCCTTCAAGGCTGCCGGAGCGGAGTTTTGCAAGCGCGACATTGGCGTCCGTTAGCGCAAAAGCTGTTGTTGTCGTTTTCACGTTCGCCTTGACGGCGGCCTCAAAAAAATCTTCGCCATCTTGCCGAGTCAGGTTCGCAACGGAACGAATTTCACGCTCGCGCCAGAGCAGTGCATAAGGAAAGCGGGGGATATCGCTCATATGAATCCCTGCGCAAACCACGATTCCTCCTGCATCCAGCGAGCCGAGCGCGGCCGGCACGAGCTCGCCAACCGGCGCAAAGATCAATGCGGCATCGAGTGGGGAAGGCGGCAGACCATCCGATCCGCCTGCCCATTTGGCTCCCAGCGCAAGCGCGAATTGTTGAGCGGCATGATCGCCCGGACGGGTGAAAGCATAGACTTCCTGCCCACGACTTTGCGCGATCTGAGTGGCGATATGCGCAGCCGCGCCGAAGCCATAGAAGCCGATGCGTTGCGAACGACCGGCGAAACGTAGCGCGCGATAGCCGATTAGACCCGCGCACAGGAGCGGTGCGGCGTGCTTATCATCGAAACAGTCGGGAATATTGAAGCAATAGCGCGCATCTGCGACCGCATAATCAGCATAACCGCCATCGAGCGTGTAGCCGGTGAATTTTGCGCGTTCACATAAATTCTCGCGCCCGCTTAAACAAAATTTGCAAACGCCGCACGTCCAGCCGAGCCAGGGAATTCCCACGCGATCGCCGATCTTGAATCCATTTACGCCCCTACCCAGGTGATCAATTGTACCGACAATTTCGTGCCCAGGGATGAGTTGGGTCTTTGGCTCGGTGAGTTCGCCGTCAACGACATGAAGGTCTGTGCGGCATACGCCGCAGGCATGGACGCGCACTCGGACTTGCCCGTCGCCGGGCTGAGGAATCTCTCGCGCGGAGTCCAGGCGAAGTCTGCGACCTGCAGCATCGAGCACCATTGCTCGCATCGACATCTCCAAAGTCGGGACGGTAGAGGGCCCGGGCACAACAGGATAACGCATGGCCAAGGCAGCACGAAGGCCCGGGGTGGTCAGCGAAAGGCCCAGGAGATGCGTGCACCGAAAGTTCGAGGACGCAAGGGGGTGGTGTCGCGTTCGAGTGCGAACGGATTGCCGAAGGCGAATGTGTTTCCGCGTCCATTGAAGGGGTTGTCGACAAAGAGGCTCAGGCGCGCATTCGCGTGAATGAGCCCGACAGAGATTGCGCCGGTCGAATATCCCCCCATTTTTGTTGATGAGTTTACGACGAAAGTGAGTTGAGAGGGTCCGACATAAGCATAGTCGATGTTGGCAGTCATCGTGACGTCGTGCGCGATTTCGCGCTGATAATGAAATGAGCCTCCGGCTGAGACCCTTGGAACGCCCGGAAGGCCCGCGTCATTTTGTGCGGGCGCGTTGGGATTGCGAGCCGTGATTTCGGGGTCATTGATGAGCCCGTTTGTTTCGATCGTGATGTTGGGCGAAATAGTCCAAACCAGTTCGATCTCGAGGCCTTTGTTTTCGCCATCGCCGACATTTGCGGTAAACGGCAATCCGGAGCGCAGAAATTGATCCGTCTGGATGTTGAGCCAGGTTGAATAGAACGCGGCGGTGCGCAGATGCATCGCGTCGCCGGCAAGTGCGAGCTTCATCCCGATCTCATAATTCCACAGTTTGTCGGACATGAATCGCCGATCTGGCTGAGGCCCTGTACCGGTCGTGGAAAACTGCTGGCCTTCCGGACCGGCCGAATTGAATCCATCGGGGCGATAGCCCTCCGCAGCTTGGCCGTAAATCAACAGGTCGGAGGCGATTTCGTCGGAGATGACGACCTTCGGGACGACGTTCGTGAATGTCGTGTCTCCTCGAAAGCTGCGTGTGCTCATCATGGTCGGATCGACGAGAGAGCGCGTGTGGAGCCGTAGCCGCGATGCCCTGAGCCCGGCAGTTAACGACCAGGTGGAATTGAGCCTGTAGATCGCTTCCCCATAAAGTGCGGCCTCTATGACATGATCGACGCGATGTTCCTGATAGAAGGCGGAGGGATCGCTCGGAGCACGAAGAGCCGAGAAATAAGTTTCGTCCGCGTGGGAGAACATGGCGCCGACCAGCCATTGCAATCGGCGTGTTCCAGTCGACTGCAGAAGCGCGTCGACTGCGACGGCCTCGTTCCCGATTGCTTCATCGTAAGCAAGGGCCTGCGGGGGCAGACCGTAGAGCGGTGCCGCATCCGAGGCATCGTATCGATTTTCAAGCTCATGGTTGACATATGTGGCGGAGATCGTCAGCCGATTACCCCAGATTAAGCCATCTAATGCTGCGTTGCTCTCGTGAAAGTCGTTTGTGTGCGGTTCTCTGAGATTGTTAGCGCGATGCAAGGGCGCAAGGTCTGATTGTGCATATTGAGAGTCGCCCGCGCTGATCGATTGAGCTGCTCCGCCCGCCGTCAGAGTCCAACGGTCGTCTATCTTCCAAAGCGCGGAATAGCGCTCGCCGCTGCGCGTCACATTGTTGACGTTGGAAAGGCCGAGGCGCTCGTCGTCAATGTAGCCGCCGTCGGCCTCGTGATAGCCGACGACCCGCACGGCAAGTTTGTCTCGAACAATCGGAATATTGATCATTCCGTCAAAGGACGAACTTGCGCCGCCACCGGTGGTGCCGGAACCTGTCGCATCAAGCGCAGCGCGGATGCCCGTTGTGTCGGGCTTGTTTGTAATGAGGTGCACGATTCCGCCAAGCGTATTGGCACCGTAAAGCGTGCCTTGCGGCCCGCGCAGCACTTCAACGCGATCGATATCGGTTAGGCGCAAATCGGGGTCGGGCGCATTGTAGGTCAGCGGTGTGTTGTCGAGATAGAGACCGACCATGGATTGCGTGCGGCCGCTGAATGTACCGTCGGAAAGGCCGCGCAGAAGAATCTTGTCGCGGCCAGGGCCGATATTTGTGACCGTTAGCCCGGCAACGCGCGAAGCAATATCGAGGACGCTTTCACTCCGGCTTTCGGAAAGCGCTTCACCGCCAATCGTGCTGATTGAGTAGGGTGCCTTGTCGATTCGAAGGCTTCGGCGCGTCGCCGTCACGACGATTTCCTCGGCCGTGACATTATCAGGTTCTGTCGCGTCGACGATGAGGCGGAAGGTGTTGGCGTCAACCTGATTGAAACGGCATGGCGTTCCGGCGAGCAGCTTCTTCAGAGCACGCGCCGGCGCCATCTCGCCGATGACGGCGCTGGTTCTATCGCCGCAATTCCTTGCCCCCTCGGTTGAGATCGTCACGCCGGCTTGAAGCGCGAAATCGATAAGCGACTGCTTTGGCGCTTGAGGCGCAATGTTGAATTGGCGCACGGCTGGCTCGCTCGCCCCAGCCGAGTGTAAAGATAGAAGCGCGGCTACACCGGCGCTGACAATGCGCGCACGTGAGCTCATGATTGCCCTCGTGCTTATTGCTGCCTATGGACTACGCGCAGTGTAAATGTTCCGCTGGCTCGCACAACACTTATCGGTAGCAGCGCTTGCAGGCGCTTCAGCACCGCATCTTCAGAATCAATTGTAAGAACGCCGGAGAAAGTAATGGCGCGAGCGCTTGCCTCGACGACGATCGGAATGGAAAAGTAGCGGTTGAGGTCGTCCGCGATGTCTGCGAGCTTTGCTTGGTCATAGATGAGTTGCCCAGATCGCCATGCTAAGGACGCGCCCGGGTCGACCTTGGAAATGCTGGCGGCATTTGTACCGTCGTCGTGTGTGAGTCTGTCGCCGACGACCAGCCGGCTAGGCTCATCGCTTGACGAAGACTTCACGAGCACGACGCCTCGTTCGACTGTGACGACGAGCTTGCCCGAATGATGCAGCACATTGAACTCAGTGCCAACGACACGGATCTCACTGTCGCCAACTGAAATAATGAATGGCCGAGCGCTGTCTTTGGCCACATCGAAAGCCGCCTCCGCATCGTCCATCCGAACGCGCCGGGAATTGCGATCCATGTGTATGGCAATGCGAGAGTTGGTGTTGAGATAGACTTTGCTGCCATCACTGAGGGCGATGGTCTGCATCTGTCCCTTGGCCGTGACGTAATCGGCATAGTGCGCCGGTTGATCTTGCAGCATGTAAACCGTCACAACCAAGGCAACGATCAGGGTAGCGGCAAGGCCGGTAATGATCGCCCGCGCGGGGAGCAAGCGTCGAGGCGGGTGCAATGCTTCCGAAATCTGCGGCGATAGCTCGGCCGCATGGCGGTCAAGCTCGCGCCATAGGGCTTCCACCGAAGCGAAGGCCTCACGGTTGAGCCGGCTCGAAGCCAACCATGTCTCGAACGCCGACCAGTCAGCCTCCGAAACATTGTCGCGCGTGACGCGGGCAAGCCACTCGGCCGCTTCGTCACGCCGCGCTTGATCCTTCTCTGTATCCGCCCCAGTCATTTGCGTGATGGCCCGGTCCGATGCAACCTCAAAGCCCATTCAGCCCTAGGACGCCGCTGCATGGGTTTACCCTCACTCGTCATCGGGCAGCCTCCTTAGAAGATGCTTGAGCGCCGCGCTGATATGTTTTTCGACCGCGCTAACCGAGATGCCCAGGCGTCTCGCCGTCTCAGCGTGGCTCATCCCGTCGAACTTATGGAACGCAAAGGCCACCCGCGTCCGTTCGGGCAGTTCTTTCAGAGCCGATTTAAGTCGCGCTAGCCGCTGTCTGGCTGAGAGGCTGT
>JBAQHC010000123.1:0-8136 GCA_049288095.1 Alphaproteobacteria bacterium
GCCCCACCCTCACCCGGATCGCTAAGTCGCTTCGCTCCAAGCGATCCGGCCTCTCCCATCAAGGGAGAGGCGATTTCTTCAAGCAATCTCGGTATCGATCTCGGTTTGGGTTGCCGCGTTGTAGCGCGGGCCAGCGACCGTCTTGTCGTTGATCAGCGCATCGATCTTGGCGATCGTCTCGCGGCTGAGCTTCACACCATCGGCGCCAATATTCTCTTCAAGATGCGCGAGCGACGTCGTGCCCGGGATCGGGATCACGTGAGGTCCGCGTGACAGCACCCAAGCGAGCGAAAGCTGCGCCATGGTGCAATCGGCCTCGCGCGCGACCTGAGCGAAACCTTCGAGCAGCTTCAAATTCTTCGCCCAATTTTCGCCCTGAAAGCGCGGCATGCCCCGCCTGATGTCACGCTCGGAGAAGTGCGCCGGATCGAGCCGCGCGCTCGTCAGGAAGCCGCGCGCCACCGGCGAGAACGCGACATAGGCGATGCCCAGCTCTTTACAAGCCGCGAGCGTGCCAAGCTCCGCATTCCGCGCCCAAGGCGAATATTCCGATTGCAGCGCCGTGATCGGGTAAACCTTGTGCGCCGCGCGCAATGTCTTGGCGCTTACCTCGGAAAGCCCGATGGTTTTGACCTTGCCCGCCTTCACGAGATCGGCGAGCCCCGAGATCGTCTCTTCGATCGGCGTCTTCTTGTCCCAGCGATGGAGATAATAAAGGTCGATCACATCGACCCCGAGGCGCCTCAAGCTTTCATCGCACACCTTGCGCGACGCTGCCGCGCTCGAATCGATGATGCGCTTGCCATCGATCACCTGCAGACCGCATTTGGAGGCGAGCACGAATTTATCGCGATGGCTCCTCAGCGTGGTGCCGACCAGCGTCTCGTTGGCACCCATGCCGTAAAGCGCGGCCGTATCGAAAAACGTGTAGCCGAGATCGAGCGCCCGAAGCAGAACCTTCGCGCCCTCTTCCGCCGGCGGCGCGGTGCCGTAAGCATGAGACAGGCTCATGCAACCGAGCCCGATTGCGGAAACCTCGAAAGGTCCAAGCTCTCGCTTCTGCATCACGCCTCTCTTCGTCAATCCTTCAACCCTTCTCGCAAAGTGCGGAAAACGCTCCATTCGTTTGCAAGATTTTTCGATTTTCAGCGCTGGTTTGCATTCCGTTTCAATGTATTAGCCGAGTTGCGACCGAATCTCATTCTTCTGTGCAAGGTGAATAACTGCAAGGGGCCACCTGCTGCGAGCGTTCACTCGTTACTCATTGTAAAGCCAAACGGGCAGGCGTGAATAACTAGACTTGATCGAGATAGGGCGCGACGACTTCGCGCGTCTCCTTGCTCGTGACGACCGGGACGATCTCAAGGCTGACGCCGAGCCCCCGCCAATTCAGCACCCACTCTTGAATCTTGCGCGCATCATCACATTCCATGATCTGGAAGCAGCGCGAGAAATCGGGCGTGATCCAGCTGTCAATATATTTGAGCCCTTCAGGCAACCCGCGGCCGGAATCGCGCACGCGCTTATAGATCGGCAGCATGTCGCTGTCCTTGAAGCGCTCGATGATCATGAACAACATGCACGTTGCCTTTTTCTTCCCTCTCCCACAAGGGGAGAGGGGATCTCTTACTTGGCCCTTTGAAGAATCTTCTCGAGCTTGTCGAGGATCTGCATCGCGGGCAGCGCCTGGCGCACCGAGGCATTAGGCTCGCGCTTCTCTTTGATGGCGGCGAAGAATTCGCGGTCTTGCAGCTCGATGCCGTTCATCGAGACATCGACCTTGGAAACGTCGATTTTGTTTTCCTCGCCGTCGACGAGATCGTCATAGCGCGCGATATAAGTGCCGTTGTCGCAAATGTAACGGAAGAAGGTGCCGAGCGGCCCCTTGTTGTTGAACGACAGCGAGAGCACGCACACCTTGCCCGAAGGCGTCTTCATCAAGATGCCCATGTCCATCGCGATGCCAAGCTGCGGATGATGCGGGCCCTCGACGGCGTAACAGTCCGAAACCATTTCGCCGGTCTGATACATGAAGAGATCCACCGTGTGGCAGGCGTGATGCCAGAGCAAATGGTCGGTCCAGCTGCGAGGGCGACCTTGCGCGTTCATGTTGGTGCGGCGGAAGAAATAGGTCTGCACATTCATCTGCTGAACGGCGAGTTCGCCTGATTTTATGCGCTTGTGCACCCATTGATGCGAAGGATTAAAGCGGCGTGTGTGGCCCGCCATGGCGACAAGGCCGGTTTCCTTCTGCACCTTCACAAGCGCTTCGGAATCCTTAAGCGAATCCGCCATCGGAATCTCGATCATCACATGCTTGCCCGCGCGCATCGCCTCAATGCCCTGGCGCGCATGCATCTGGGTCGGCGTCGTCAGGATCACAGCTTCGACATTCTTGTCTTTCACGGCGGTGGAATAATCGGTCGTCCAATTGGCGATCTTGTATTTCGCGGCAACTTCTTTGGTGGAATCGGGCGACCCGCCGGCGAGACAAACGATTTCGGTTCCAGGAATGGCCTGGCACGCCTCGATATGCCGCTGACCAAATGCGCCTTGTCCTGCAATCAACACTTTCATTTCGCTCCCTCGCTCTTACTTGTTCCACCTCCCCCTTGCGGGGAGGTCGAAACGCGAAGCGTTTCGGGTGGGGGTTTTGAAGGCGGCGAGGAATCTTTGATTCAACACCTCACCCTGACCCTCTCCCTCAAGGGGAGAGGGGACAAGAAACAAACTCTAGCGCACTTCGAGGATGATGTGGCCGACGGCGGTTGACGATGCGGGCACGTGATAGAAGCGATAAACCTCCTCAACGCGATCGCCCAATGCGCCGCGCATGATCAGCCACATCACAAGCTCGATCGCCTCGTTGCCGGCTTCGCGCAAATAAGTCAGCGGCGGAATCTTCACGAGGCCTTCGGGATCGCGCGACAGGCCATCCAAAAACGCCGTGTCGAACGGCTTATTCACGAGGCCGGCGCGCGGGCCTTGGATTTGGTGCGACATGCCGCCGGTGCCGAAGATGACGACCTTCAAATTCTCATCCCAGCTTTCGACCGCTTTCTTGATCGCTTTGCCGAGCATGTAGCAACGATGGCCAGTGGGCGCGGGATATTGAATGACGTTCACCGCGAGCGGGATGACGCGAGTGGGCCATGCCTTTGGCTGACCGAACAGCAACGACATCGGCACGGTGAGGCCGTGATCGACTTGCATCTCGTTGACGATCGTCATGTCGAACTCGTCGAGCACGAGCGACTGAATGAGATGCGCGGCAAGCTCCGGATAGCCTTTCACCGCCGGCACGGGGCGCGGGCCCCAGCCTTCATCGGCAATCGGAAATTCTTCCGCGCAACCGATGGCGAATGTCGGGATGATCTTGAAGTCGAACGCATTCACATGATCGTTATAGACCATGATGACGACATCGGGCTTGTGCTCCGCCATCCACTTCTTGGCGGGCTCATAGCCTTTGAACACCGGCGCCCAATAAGGCTCGCCCGAGCGGCCATTATCGAGCGCGGCGCCGATGGCGGGCGTGTGCGAGGTGCCGATGCCTGCAATGATCTTCGCCATGATTTCACTTTCCCGGATCTGTATTCATCCTTCGACAAGCTCAGGATGAGGATGAATGGATAATTCCTCATGGTGAGCTTGTCGAACCATGAGCCAACTCGCTCACGCTTCTCCCCGCTCTTTCTTCGAGCGCCAGCCTTCGACTGAGCGGCCGCCCTTCATCATCATGTCGACATACTCCTTCTCCGGAATGCCGACCATTTGCGAGGCCATGTGTTGATAGGATTTGCCATCGGTGAAAGCGAGCTTGGCGAGCGCATAAGAGACGCCGCCAAGATCGAGAAGCTTATTCCACGCGCGCTTCATCACCGCCTCGCGCTGCTCCTGCGTCATCGGGAATTTCTGCAAGTACTTCGCTTCGTCGGCGAGGAATTCCTTGCGGTTGTCCGCGCTCATCAGCGAATAGAGAAACTGGTTGAGGTGATAGCCTTTGCGCGCGCGCTGGGCATCGAACACCCAGGTTCCCGGGATGTCCTCATATTCTTCCGGTTTCTTGGCCATGGCGTCTCCTTTTCGCGCGCGCCGCGCCCAGCCGTTTAAGCCCTGGCTGGTAGTCTTGCAACTAGGCTCGCACCATGGGGCGGACCAGCGCAAGCCAATCAGATGTCGCGGTGATGCGGGCGCTGGCAGGAATACCAAATGCTATACTCCAGGGCCGAATCTGCCAGAAGGGGCGGAGGTCAGCAGGAGATCCCGATCATGCGCGCAACTCTCGGTTTGGTTGCTCTGAGCTTCACCTTGATGCTCGGCGGCTGCGCGGTGGTGAAAGCAAGCGCCGATGTCGCCGGTGCGGCAGGCCGGCTCGGCGGCACCGTCGTGAGCACAACCGCGGGGGCAATCGGCGATGCCGCAAGCGCCGGCAGCAGCAAGGGTTCGAAGAAAAGCGATTGCTCTGGGAAGGACAATTCGCAGGGTTGCAGGTAGCCAGCCGCGCGCCCCCTCGCTTATATGAGGCGCTTTGATCTGTCCTGAGGCTGCTTATGGACGCCGATTATCTGCCGTTTGATCCCAACCCGTCGAAGCCGAAATACCAGCCGCCGGCAGGGGCGGTCGATGCGCATTGCCACGTGTTCGGCCCGGCCGACAAATTCCCCTACGCGCCCGAGCGCAAATACACGCCGTGCGATGCGCCCAAGGAAAAGCTTTTCGCGCTCCGGGATTTTCTCGGCTTCGACAAGAACGTTATCGTGCAGGCGACCTGCCATGGCGCCGACAACCGCGCGCTGGTCGATGCGCTGCAAGCCTCGAACGGCAAGGCCAAGGGCGTTGCCACGGTCAAGGAAGATGTGAGCGCGGATGAGCTCAAGCGCTTGGATGCCGCGGGCGTGCGCGGCGTGCGATTTAATTTCGTCAAGCGCCTGGTGGATTTCACGCCGAGCGATGTCCTCGAGCGGATCGCCAAGAAGATTGCGCCGCTCGGCTGGCATGTCGTCGTCTATTTCGAGGCGGCGGACCTTGCCGATCTCGAGCCCTTCTTCACCTCGCTACCGACCGATGTCGTTGTCGATCACATGGGCCGGCCCGATGTAAAGCTTGGCGTCGCGCACCCGCAATTTCAGCGCTTCATCCGTATGCTGAGCGAGCACCAGAATATCTGGAGCAAGGTGAGCTGCCCTGAGCGGCTGTCGATCCAGGGCCCGCCTTACGATGACGTCGTACCGTTCGCGCGCACGCTTGTTGAATATTTCCCGGATCGCGTGCTGTGGGGCACCGATTGGCCGCACCCGAATGTGAAGCCCTTGATGCCGGATGATGGCGTGCTGGTGGATGTGATCCCCAAAATCGCGCCGAGCACAGGCGCGCAGCAGAAGCTGCTCGTCGACAATCCGATGCGGCTTTATTGGGCGAAGTAGCTAAGCTGCCAAGATGAAATCGGCAGCGCGCTCGGCGATCATGACCGTGGGTGCGTGTGTGTTCGAACTCACGATTCGCGGCATGATCGAGGCATCGACGACGCGCAAGCCGCTAACACCGCGCACACGCAGTTCCTCATCGACCACCGAGGCCTCGTCGATGCCCATGCGGCATGTGCCGACCGGATGGAATACCGTGGAAGCCGCCCCCGCAATATAAGCATCGATTTCGGCGTCGGTTCTAACATTAGATCCTGGGGTCAACTCCGCGCCACGATGCGGATCGAATGCCTTTTGCGCAAAGATCTCGCGCATCATCCTTACCGCCGTACGCATCACCCGCTTGTCGTAGTCGCTCGAAAGATAATTGGCCTCGATCTTCGGTTTCGCGCGGGTGTCGGCGCTTGCC
Organism: Alphaproteobacteria bacterium; assembly: GCA_049288095.1. Classification (GTDB taxonomy): domain Bacteria; phylum Pseudomonadota; class Alphaproteobacteria; order CAWBKL01; family CAWBKL01; genus CAWBKL01. The sequence goes on from JBAQHC010000123.1 coordinate 5,836, forward strand.
AAAGTGATACGGCCGCGGCTTTCCGGCCGTAGCTGGCAAATACTTCCCGTGAGCGTGTAGCCGTCGTGCCGGCCGGGAGCCTGAGGCGCAGGCCGCGCAAATGGGTGACGAATGCGCGCGAGCCCGCCGGCAATAAAGTGAATCTGCAAATCAGGCGCCTCAATGCTTTCGCTCGAGCGCAAGAAAGCCCCGCCTTCATGCGGCATGCGCGCGAATGGACCGGACTTGAGCACCACAGCCTGAAGCATGCGCATGGCCGCGCGGTCGGCGCGGCAGTCATCATAGGTTTCGTCAGGCGTGAGCGAGCGATGCGCCACGACCACTTGCAAATGATCCTGCAAATTTTCGCCGACCGCTCTGAGATCGGCAACCGGCTCGATTCCAAGCTTGCGCAGGTCATCGGCATTGCCGATGCCGGAATGCATGAGCGCCATGGGCGAGCCGACGGCGCCGCAGGAGAGGATCACTTCGCGCTCGGCAAAGTAATCTTCGGTTTGGCCATGCTCGATCGAGACGCCGACCGCCCTGCCCTTGTCCAAAATAATGCGCCGGAGCTGCGCCCCGGTAGCAACCGTCAGATTGGAGCGCGCGCGAGCGGGATCGAGAAACGACCGTGCCGCACTCCAGCGCTCGCCGTTCCTCACATTGTAATCATAACGGCCGACGCCTTCCTGCGCGGCGCCGTTGAAATCGTCATTATACGGAAGACCTGCCTGTTGGCCGGCCTCTATGAACGCCTCAAAGACGGGATTGGGACTCAGAAGCTTGCCGACCGGCAACAGCCCATCCGCGCCGTGATACTCGTCTGCGCCAGACATGCGCGCCTCGGAGCGCTTGAAATAAGGCAAGACGCGCTCATAGCTCCAGGCACGCAAGCCCAATTGTGCCCAGCCGTCATAGTCGGCCGCGTTACCGCGCGTGTAGATCATGCCGTTGATGGCCGAAGATCCGCCGAGCACGCGCCCGCGCGGCCAGGGAATGCGCCGCCCGTTCAAGTGCGGCTCGGGCTCGGTCACATAGCTCCAATTGCAATAGGAGCCAAGAAACAGCCGGCCGGCCATGATCGGTATGCGGAACACCGGGTTCCAATCGCGCGGGCCGGCTTCGATCAGAAGCACGCTGGTTTGCGGATCGGCCGAGAGACGGTTCGCCAGCACGCAGCCAGCGGAGCCGGCGCCAACAATGATGAAGTCGAAGGTTTTTGCCATGCGAGCGCGGGCGATACCCGATTTGTTGCGTTGTTGCAGCATCATCGGCGCGCGGTTCCGCCCCTGTCAATCTTGCCCCGGCGCGGTCCAATCTATACAGGCTTGAGCGATCTGTTTTTCACGCCGGGCAGAGGCATGCCGCGCAATCCCGATATATTCGTCGATGCCGACGCCTGCCCGGTGAAGGATGAGGTTTATCGCGTTGCGGTGCGTTATAACCTTCGCGTTCATGTCGTCGCGAACGCATTTATCCGTGTACCGAAGGACCCCTTGATCGTGCTCAAAGTGGTCGACGCCGGGCCGGACATCGCCGATGATTGGATCATCGAGCACATGGTAGCAGGCGATGTCATCATAACCGCCGATATCCCACTGGCCGACCGCGCGCTCAAGGCGGGCGCCTTCGCCGTCGCACCGACAGGCAAGCCGTTTACGTCGGATTCGATTGCGGCCGCGCTCGCGACCCGGACGATCATGGAGCATTTGCGCTCGACGGGTGAAACGACCGGCGGGCCTAGGCCGTTCGCGGCTGCCGACCGCTCGCGATTCCTGCAGGCGCTAGATGAGGCGGTCAATCGCGCCCGGCGTGGGTCATGATCCGCGTCACAGACAAGATTGCTATCAACGAACGCGAGATCGAGGAGCGCTTTATCCGCGCTTCGGGCCCGGGCGGGCAGAATGTCAACAAGCTCTCAAGCGCGGTGCAATTGCGCTTCGACGTGCGCCATTCCCCTTCTTTGCCGGAGCCGGTGCGCGAACGGCTCGAGACGCTCGCCGGGCGGCGGCTCACCAAGGACGGTGTTCTTGTCATCACCGCGCAGCGCCACCGCACGCAAGAGCGCAACCGGCGCGATGCCGAGGAGCGGTTGATCGAGTTAGTCGCGCGCGCCGCCGAAGCTCCGGCCAAACGTCACAAGACGCGGCCGACCCTCGCATCGAAGATCGAGCGGCGCGAAGAGAAAGCGCGCCGCGCTCGAATCAAGAGCCGGCGCGCCAGACCTACGTCGGATGACTGAACCGTTCGTCATGGTTCGACAGGCTCACCATGACGGCGCTCTCGTCATCCTGAGCTTGTCGAAGGATGACCTATGAC
>JBAQHC010000124.1:0-2159 GCA_049288095.1 Alphaproteobacteria bacterium
CCCCCACCCTATCCCTCCCCACAAGGGGGAGGGGATCGCTTGTTGCTTGCCTGGAGTTCAGCGCGGGCGTTTTCATTGCAGCAAATTCGGGGATGTGGCGGTCGGCGCATGAGAGCCTCAGAACGGCTTCCTCGCCCAATCGCGCGCTTAAAACATCGACAAGCCGCGCTGTGTCGGTTCCGGCATTCGCTTCGAACGGCACGGTTTCGACAGCATCGAGCCGCAAAATCTCGATGCCGAATTCAAAATCGATTGCGGCAGAAGTGGAGCGCAGTAATTCGAGAAACGGGAGCGCCAAAGCTTCGGCGTCGCGTTCGCCCGCGCTATAACCAGCGTTTAGGCGATGCGTCTCGCGAGCCGGTGAGAACAGAGTGACCGCGAGCTTGCGCACGCTGAGACAGCGTTCCTGCGCCTCATGCGCAATGTCTTTGGCTGCATCGCTGATCACAATGAATAGCTGCTCCGCATCGATCAGCGGCTCAAGGCATTGGCGCATGGCGGAAATCGGCGGCAGCACGCGATGGAATTTGATCGCGGGTAGGGTGCGGCCGAGCGCTTCATCGAGCCGTCGCTGAGCAAGTTCGCCGATGCGCGCGGAGAAAGGCGCGCGCGGACGCTCGATCAATTGGCCGATGGTGATGATTCCCAAACGCCGCAATAAAGCCGCGCCTTCCGGTTCAAGGCGCAAGGCCGCAATGGGGAGCGATTTCAGCGCCTCCGCCGATGCCCCTCGCTGCGTAATCAAATGCGGTCCGTAATGCGCAAGCGCCCAAGCAGCGCCAGGCGTATCGGCAATCGCAACGCGGCAGCCAAAACCGAGCGCCGTAATGCGTTTCGAGATTTGATCGCGCAATGCTGTCTCGCCGCTGAATAAATGCACGCTGCCGGCGATTTCGAGAAAGAGCCCGTCGGGTGGATCGAGCGCGACGCATGGCGTCCAGCGTTCGCAAAAATCGGCGAGGCTCGCGAGCAATTTCGCATCGGCGGCAGGATCGGCTTCCTCGATGCGCAAGGAAGGCCGTAGTGCGCGCGCATCGGCGAGCGTCATACCCGGCGCGATGCCGAGATCTTGGGCGTCATCGTCAACCGCGGTGATGAGATAGGCCGAGCCCACGCGGCTGTAGGTTGCTAAGGGCCCCATCCCCCTCCCTCTGGGAGGGGTTAGGGGAGGGATAACCACGCGCATAGCGTTCGACCAATCCCTCCCCGAGCGCTTCGCGCTCTGCCCCTCCCATAGGGAGGGGGAGTGATCAAGCGTACGCTGTCGTTTGATCCGGTCCGTTGGCAGCCGGCGCAGCCAAATCGCCGCCCAGCGCTTCGATGTGAAACGCGCGTTCATCTGAAATCCATTCCATGAAAAATCTTTGGCCCGCCGGCCGCTTGCGATGGCGCGCGAGCATTGCCGTTAAGGCAAGCGCGCTCAATTCGCCCGCATGCGGATTGCGGGCAGGGGCGCGGGCGATTTGCCAGCGCGTCCATGCGGCGCTCGGCAGGCGAGGCATGCTTGCAAGATCGCCGCGGACAAGGAGCGCGGTCGAGCCTTCGGCTTTTGCGGCCAGCGCCAATCGCCGCGTCAAAGTGAGATCGAGCGCTTTTCCACGCCCGCCGAGCTCCACGAGCACGATCGTGCCTTGACGTTTAAGGCCCTGCTCAGCGGCCCAGAGCGCATCCATGCGCTTTCGGGCGCGAACAAGGATCACATCGGCTGGGTTGAAGCCGAAGCCTGGCAAACCGGGCGCATAAAGCTCGCCATGCTCGGTGCTGAACCCTTCTTCCTCTATCCAAAGGAGTACACCGCCGGGGGGACTTAGCTGCCTCGCGATTCCGGCTAGAAAGGCCGCGGCTTTGGCTTCATCGCCGGGCGAAGCAGGGATTGCCTCGTGCAGATGGCCGGGCTGTGGGAAGGGGAAAAGTTTTGCGGACTCAGGGGGTTGGCCAGTTTCACAGGAAAGGCTGGCGGCTGCAGGCGGAAGGCGGGGTAGGAGCGCTTGCATTGTTCCCTATTTGTTCTTATCTTGGGCCTGAGTGTCAAGACTGATTCGTGTCGAGCTGCCATTGCCAAATGAGTTCGCGCGAGGAAGTGCCGGGGCGAGCGATCGCTCCGGCGCGAGCGATCGCTCCGGCGCTTCAATACTCTTTGAACCACCTCCCCTATGGGG
>JBAQHC010000125.1:0-2250 GCA_049288095.1 Alphaproteobacteria bacterium
AACGCAGACGCTCGTCCATGACCGAACTCGCTTTCCACGGCATCCGCACCTCCCGCCTGCCAAAGCTGGCGAAAAGTGTTACCCATGTGTCCGGTACCTTCTGTCACCTATCTCTCAGGCCGCTCACGCGCGACTTAGCCCTTGCTAAGTCGCTTGCGCGAATTGTGTCCCCGCGCAAGCGGGACCCATATGCCCGCAACCACTTCATCTTCCCAGTCCGGTTGTCCTTGAGGCGGCCGCTGTGACGCGGAGCCGATGCGTGCGGCCGCCGCTCGCTCACGGTCCAGACGGAATAATTCGCAGAAGCACAGCGTCCTTCTTAGTGAGGAGCGATTTCCGATGACCCATGACCAAGGGCCGAGACCGTGCCGGCTAGATGCGGCTGCAGTGAGCTTCCGCACTGGACATGGTGCCGGGCATGTCTGCATAGACGCGCTCAGTAGACATGCCGTCTCGCGCAATAATTGAGCGCAAGTGCCGTGGCCCAGACCAACCGGTTCGAGAGATTCAAAAATGCGCTCTTGGCGCAATTGCCGCCGCTTAGGCGATTTGCAGCCGCACTTACCGGAAGCGTCGAGTTGGGCGATGACCTGGTTCAGGATTGCTTGGAGCGCGCTCTGAAAGAGTGGGGCTCGCTTAAGGAGGAAGCGCGGCTCGCGAGTTGGCTGCGCTCGATTTTGCATAATCTCTACATGGATGAGTTGCGCCGCCGGCAAAGGCGCGGGATTTCGGAAGACATAACAACGCTCGTGGACGATTCCGGGTTGAGCGTTCCGGCAAGCGACATCGCAGGAACGAGCGACCTTATGAACGCGCTCCGTGGCCTGAGTGTCGAGCATCGTCAAATTCTGCTGCTGGTTGGGTTTGACGGGTTGAGCTACGGCGAGATTGCAAAGGAGCTTCGAATCCCGATCGGAACGGTCATGTCCCGCCTGGCGCGCGCGCGCGAACGCCTTCGCGTGGCGCTTGAAATCGGGACCAAGTCGGAGGCTCCGGCGGATTTGTCGGCGTATCGAAGGTCAAAGCGATGAGCATGCACACCGAATTCAGCGACGAAGATCTGCACGCCTTTATTGACGGCGAGCTGGCTTCTGCACGGCAGAAGGACATGGAGAAGGCCGTTAAATCCGATTCCGTGTTGGCCGAGCGCATTGCTGCGTTTCAATCGGACAAGGCGCTGCTCGCCGGCGCGCTCGAAGCGTTGCTCCACAGGCCCCTGCCCAAGAAGTGGCTCAAGCTCATCGACAGCCACGAGCCGGCGAAAGCGATCGTTTGGTCGCGCGATGGATTTCTGGCAATTGCCGCGGCGCTGCTTATCGCGGTGACGGCCGGGATTGCGTATTGGAATTCTGTTCCGCACGAAGAGGCGATTATCGAGGAGGCGCTTTCCGCACGCAGCGATCTCGGCAAAGCGACGATTGCGCCCGCTGATGCGGCCGAAGCCAACAACATCATCGCTTCAGCTTTGCGCGCGCGTCTTAAGGCGCCGGACCTGAGCCGGATGGATTATACGCTGACCGGAATTCGCGTCTATACGCACGTCCCGGGCGGCTCTGCGGTCGAGCTCCGTTACCGGCACTCGGATGGAAGGATCTTTACAGTCTATGTCCGGCATCCTTCGAGCGCAGCGCGCTTTGATCAATTCAAGCAAGGCGATTTGCGCGTCTGCATTTGGCAGGATGATGAACTTGGTGCGGTGATGACGGGCCGCATGTCGGCTGCCGAAATGCAGAGGCTTGCCAGCCTGGCTTACTCCGGCTTGGTGCTGTGAGCGCTAGCGCACGGATCGGGCCGCAAGCGCCTCTGGCGAGAACATGCTTGCGGCATGCGGTGCGGTGATCTTGTACAAGCCGGGATTGTCGTTGAACGAGAAGCCGAAAACATAACCGCCCAAGTCGAAATCATAAACGAATTGGCTGCCCAGGATCATCGCGGGTACATCGGGCATCAGATACGTCGTGCCGTGCGCGAACTTCCACAAATGGCCTTCGTCATCCCAGGAGTCGCTGTAAACAGCGAGCCAGGTGTCCTCATCGAAATAGAGGCGCCGGCGCGGCACAATGTCGTGCTTGCCTGATGCGAGCGTGCCCTCGACCACCCACACGCGATGCAGCTCGTATCGCAGGTCATCGGGGTGTGCGAATTTGGCCCCCATGACTTCTTTAGCCGAGCGGCGATAAAACGCGTTGTTGTTATAGGGGATGTACATCTCCTTCTTGCCGAGGAGCTTGAAATCGTAGCGGTCGGGAC
>JBAQHC010000126.1:0-1966 GCA_049288095.1 Alphaproteobacteria bacterium
CCCCCACCCTAACCCTCCCCACAAGGGGGAGGGAATGCTTTGCGACTCGCTTAGCTCTCAACTTTCCTTGGGCTGCCAAGCCTCGTAATCGCCGGTGGCGTGCGGCCGCTCGCCGCCACGATAAAGACTGCCGGGCGGACGCGGCGCGAATGGCGTGCCCGAGAGATTCGGCTGATGCGGCTTTTCCCAGCTCTTCACTTTGAACGGTGCCGAAGTCGGCGGCTCTACGAATGTGTGATGCAGCCAACCATGCCAATCGGGCGGCACTTTGGAGGCTTCGGCGAGGCCCTTGTAGACGACCCAGCGCCGCTTCTCTCGTCCCTCGGCTTGCTTCTCTTCGTAATATTTGTTGCCGTTGGAATCCGTGCCGACGAGAACGCCCTTGGCCGATGTGTAAAGATTGGTGCCGAGGGTAGCGCCGTTCCACCAGGTGAAGATCTGCTGGAAAAGACCCATTTGTGCTCCTCAAATCGCCACTCTCGGCGCAAATCGGGCGGGACTATCGCAAGAAGCGCCCGGCCGGTAAAGCCGACCGCAGGCCGCGCCATCGGCCTCTGACCTGTTCCAAACCCAAAAATCCGCCTGGGACCTATAAGCCGCACGCCTTTGTGGCGCACCCAGTCTAAACACTAAGGACACCAAGACTGCACCAAGGTCACGAAGATCGTACTTTGTGCGCTTAGTGATATTCTTCGTGCCTTGGTGTTTAGGCTGCCGATTTGGGAAAGCAATGCGTCGCTTGATCTTTTGGCTCGGCTATCTCGCGCTCGTCCTCGTGATTGGCTTGGGCGTCATCGCCATTCGCTTTCTCAATGCGGCCGGTGCGTTCGCGACCGTAACGCCCGTGCATCCAGGCGCTTGTGTCGCGCTCGCAAAGGTCCCCGGTGCCGAGGATCTTCAGATCGACCGCGCCAACCGATTGATGTTCGTTTCGGTGCGCGACTGGCGCGAGAATCCGGCAAAGCCCAATCCCGCGGATGGGCTTTACGTCATGAATCTCGATCAGAAGCAGTTGGGGCTTGCGCGCCTCACCCCGCCCTCGCCCGAATTTCATCCGCACGGGCTCAGCCTCACCATCGCGCCCGACGGCGCTCGCACGCTGATGGTGATCAATCATCCCGATCCTACGAAATCGACGGTCGAAATTTATGATGTTGCCATCACTGGCAGCAGCGTCACGCTCCATCATCGCGCGAGCGTTTCGAGCACGCAGTTCACGATGCTCAACGATCTCGTCGCGGTTGGCCCGTCGCAATTCTACGTGGCGAACCAATCCAGCAAGCGCACACAGCTTGGCCAGCTTTTCGAGACAGTGCTGCTGCAGCCAGGTGCGATCGTGCTCTATTACGATGGGCAAATGCCGAAAGTGATCGCGCGCGATTTGACTCTGACAGCCGGTATCAACGCTTCGCCCGACTATTCGAAAATCTATGTCTCGGACTCGCTGCGCAAGCGGATCGTCACGCTCGAGGGCAATCCGCTCGCCGGCTTCAGCGAAACAAACGAGATATCGGTGCCGGGCAATCCGGACAACATCGATGTCGATGAGGCCGGCAATCTCTGGGTCGCGAGTCATTTGAAAGGCTTAAAGCTTTCCAACTATGCGAGCCACCCGGATCAACCCTCGCCCGCAGCGATCTATGAGCTGAGCGCCAATGGCGGGCGCCTTGCACGCGCAAAGCCCATCTATGTGGACAAAGGCAGCGAGCTCGGCTCGGCAACCGTCGGAGCTGCGTTCGACGGCCATCTCTACATCGGCACCGTCTACGACACCAAAATCCTCGACTGCGCGCTGCGCTGAGTGAACGGTTCGGTCAACTACCCTCCCCGTGCGGGAGGGTCGAAAAATCGTGACTCCGCGAAGCGGAAAGAAACGATTTTTCGGGGAGGGGTTGATAGCGGGAAAACAAAACCCCCTCCCCGAAATTTGCTCGCAAAGAAGCTCCCAAATTTCGGCCCTCCCGCA
>JBAQHC010000127.1:0-4100 GCA_049288095.1 Alphaproteobacteria bacterium
GAATCCCCCCTCCCCTTGCGGGAGGGGGATAGGGGGAGGGGTTACATACCAGGCCCGGCACCAGCGATTTCCACTTCGATCGTCCTCACCGCACCCTCGAGATTGGTCAGGATATCGCGATTAGAGAATCGGATAACTCGAAACTTCTGATTCAGAAGCCAAGCGGCACGGCGCTCATCGTTTTCCGCTGTCGAGTCGTGTGACGGTCCATCGACCTCAATGATCAGCCGCGCGGGCAAGCACACGAAATCGACGATATAGGGACCAAGTGGGTACTGACGACGAAAGCGCATATCCCCCACGCGCTTCTTGCGAAGTTGTGCCCATAGGAGACGCTCCGTATGCGTCTCATTTTGCCGAAGAAATTTGACTCGAGGATCGACCGGCACTCCCCTCCCCCTATCCCCCTCCCGCAAGGGGAGGGGAGATTCGTGCGTTAACAGATTCAAGTCTCACTCATATCTAAGCGCTTCGACGGGATCGAGGCGCGCCGCACGCCACGCGGGAAACAATGTCGCCAAGAACGACAGTGTGAGCGCGATTGCGACGATCCAGAATACCTCGTGCGGATTCATTTTCGCCGGGATTTCCGAGAGGAAGTAGATCGTGGGATCGAACAAGGTCGTGCCTGTCAGCTTAGAGAGCCATTCACGCAAAGTCTCTATGTTCGCGCAGAAGACGACGCCCAAGAGGAAGCCCGCGAGTGTGCCGAACACACCGATCGATGCGCCGGCCATAAAGAAGATCCTGAGGATCGACCCTGATGAAGCGCCCATTGTCCGCATGATGGCGATATCCTGCCCCTTGTCCTTGACGAACATAAAGAGGCCGGAGATCACGTTGAGCGCCGCGACCGCGATGATGAGCGTCAAGATCAAGAACATCACGTTGCGCTCGACCTCGAGCGCGGAGAAGAAAGAGGAATTCGTCTCCTGCCAATCGATGACGTAGATGGGCGGGCCAACAGCATCCAGGATCGGCGTGCGATAGGCCTTCACATCATCGGGGTTCGCCACCATGATTTCGAGCGAACTGACCGTGTCTTCCATGTTGAAGAAGTCCTGCGCCTCGGCGAGCGGCATGAAGATGATGCGGCTGTCATATTCGCTCATGCCGATCTTAAAAAAGCCGACCACCTTGTAGGCTTGGCTGCGCGGCACCATGCCGAACGGCGTTTGCGCGCCGTTTGGCGATGTCAGGCGAATTGAATCACCGAGCGAGATGCCAAGCTGGCTCGCCATGCCTTCGCCGATGATGACGGCGTTCGAGCCTTCGAAGCGCGAAAGAATTTCTTGGCGATGCGCATCCCATGCCGGGCCCTTTTGCTTATCGACCGGCGGCGGCAGAGCAAGATCATTGCTTGAGGCGTCGGCGAGCGGAACATTGTCATAGAGCGTTGAAGAAACCACGGTGAGGCTTTTCAAATCCTCGGCTCTGAGCCCGCGCACGAGCGCCGGCCCGCTGCCGCCGCGCCCCGTCGCCAGCACCTCGCCATCGGTGATCGGCGCCACACGCGTAACGCCCGGCACCTTGCGCACCTTTGCTGCCAGCGCATCGTAATCATCGAGCTTGCCTGCGCCCGTTTGCACGAGCATGTGGCCGTTTAGCCCGAGGATCTTGCCGAGCAATTCCTCGCGGAAGCCGTTCATCACCGACATCACGATGATGAGCGTCGCAACGCCGAGCGCGATGCCGGTGAAGGAAAAGCCGGCGATGATCGAGATGAAGCTGTCGGAGCGGCGCGAGCGCAAATAGCGCAACGCCACCATGCGCTCGAAGCGCGAGAACGCGCCGCGCTGTTTTGGTGCCGCACGCCTTGTCGGCGGTGGCGAGGTTGCTGCCTTCACGTCAGTGACCGCCATGATCAGCCTCCCCCTTGCGGGGAGGCCGGGCCGCCAAGCGAATGCGCGGGCGGACCGGGTGGGGGTTTAATGGGCAAGGGTCATCCTTCGAATCTGCGGGTATGAGCACTAACCCCCACCCGACATCGCATGCAAGCATGCAATGTCGACCTCCCCGCAAGGGGGAGGTTAACAGCGGCGCGGCGCGCTCATTCGTCCCAGAGGGCGCACTTCATGCCGTAGGAGGTGGAGGTGAGGTTCGCCTCGATCTGGCGGATGAGGCCGTTCTTGATCTTGAACAGCTCGGTGATCTGGAAGCTGACCGGCATGCGGATCGCAGAGGGCGTAACGCGCCCGTCGCGCCAGGTGATCGTCTCCGGCTGGCCGCTGTGATCGAAAAAGCCGAAAGCGAGCACATTGCCCATCTCTTCATCGATCACCGGGAAGCGCCGATTGCGGATCGCGGTGACAAAGGCGAGGCCGCCTGTTTCCAGCTGTTCCTTGGGCGACATCTCGAACATGGTTTTCGGCGCATTGGGATCGCGCGGGCGCGCTGGTTCGCTGCCTGCGCTTGAACTTACGGCGGTGACAGCGGCATTGCCCGTGGTCTGCACGCCGTTCTCGCGCCTGTTGCATTCGGGATCGAACGGCACCGGATAGCGGCCGGTATTGCGCTCGAGTCCCGAGAAATAGGAATTGGCGATCTCGATCAGCTTCGGCCGGCTCAAGCGCTCTTCGGGCTTGAGCTTGGTGGTGAACTCGGCGTGCGGCGCGCCCATGTCTTCGAGCATCTTGGCACCGGCGCCGAACAGCCCAGGCCCCGCAAGCGTCGGGTGATTCACCAGCGTCTCGATTTCCGTGATGGCGCCGTCTTCGACGCGCAGCCGCGTGGTCGCACAGACGAGATGCCCTGCCTCTTCGAGCACGCCCATATAGGCGACCTGCTGGCTCTGCACATCGGGAATGAGGATGCGGTATTTGCCAGAGGCTTTAGCTGTGCCCCACAGCCCGTCTTGCAGGCCGAGCTCTACGCCGTTCTCGGTGTAGCGCACATTGCCCGCAAGCGGCAGCCGGTTCGCCGCGTGGGCGACGAGCGCTTCAAGATAGCGGTCAATGAGACGCTCAAGTCCCGCTCTGTCTAATTTCGCCATTGTTCTCTCCCGGTTGTCCAAATTGGTCCCTCCCCCTCTGGGGGAGGTTAGGAGGGGGATTAGGACGTCTACAGATGATCACCAAAAATCCCTCCCCTGCCCCCTCCCATAGGGAGGGGGACTTGCATCGAGGGGCAGATCACCGATCCCAGCAATCGCAGCGCATGCCGTAAGGCACGCCGGTGAGCACCGCCTCGATTTGCCGGAGCTTGCCGCGCTCGACCTTGAACAATTCGGCGATTTGCCAAGTGAACGGATTGCGCAGGCCCGCCTTGATCGTCTCGCCGCTGGTCAATTTGTAGGTGTCGACTTGGCCCGAGTGATCGAAGAAGCCGAAGGCGAGCACATTACCGTTCTCTTCATCGACAACCGGGAAACGCCGATTGCGGATCGCGGTGACGATGCGGAAATAGCCGCTTTTGAATTGTTCGTCCGGCGTCATCGCGACGATGTTCGGCCCGGTATTACGATAAGCGGCAGAATCCGGCGGGCCGTTGCTTTTGACATTGGTGGTTTGCATACCGTTTTCGAGCCGCGTGCAATCCCCGGTGAAGGGCGTCGGGTAGCTGCCATCATTGTTCTCGAGGCCGGAGAAATACATGTTCGCGGTTTCGATGAGCGAAGCACGGCTCGCGCGTTCTGAGGATGGAATCTTTTCCGCAAACACCGGATGCGGCTGTTTCTTGTCGAGCTCCGCCGCGCCGTTCAAGCTGCCCGGGCCGCTGCCGCCCATCAGCGCTGGATGATTGATGAGCGATTCAATTTCGGTGATGTAGCCGTTTTCGAGGCGAAGGCGCGTTGCAAAGCAGCCGGGCTTCTCCTCCTGATAGAGCACGCCGATGTAGCCTATCTGTTGCGCGGCCGTGTCGACAATGTCGATGCGGTAATTGCCGAGCTTTGTCGTCGTGCCCCACAGCCCGTCACCCAAGCGGAGCTGCTGGCCGTTCTCGGTGTAGCGCACGTTGCCGGCCAGCGGCAGCCGGTTCGCCGCGTGGCCGGCAAGCGCCTCGAGATACCGATCCAGCATGCGGCGCAATTCTTCGCGCGATAATTGTGTCATTCCCTCCTCCGTTTGCTTCGTCCGCGATATCGCGAGTCCCTCCCCCTC
>JBAQHC010000128.1:0-8087 GCA_049288095.1 Alphaproteobacteria bacterium
GCTCGGCCGACCTCGACCGGCACCATGCGATCCTCGGTGCCATGCCAAAGATGAATTTTCGCGTTTATGTCCTTCAGTGCAAACGGCCAGGGAGTCGCGTAGATGCGCGCATCGCTGATCATCCCCGATGTCGAACGGCGTAGGCCCTCGGCCCAGCTGACAAACAAATTGCGCAGCACTTCATCGCTGGCGACCGCCTGCTCCTTCGGAGAATCGGCGGCGAGGCGCTCGATGATGCGACGGCGGAATTCGAGAAACCGTTTCTCCGCATCACCTTGGGTCAGCCACAACCGAGCAAGCTCGACGAGCGGAATATGGCTGATGCGATGCCGCCCAAAACGGAGCAGCATGCGCATGGTGCCGCCATCCATGCCCGAACTATCGGGCGGGCCGACGCCGCAGACAATCCCGACCGAGCTGATCCGGTCGGCGAGGTAGCGTGCGCAAGCGAGCGCATAGGGGGCGCCCCCTGAAATCCCAAGCACACCGAACCGTTTGAAGCCGAGATGATCGGCAAGGAACGCAATATCCGCCGGCCAGTCCGCGAGCCCCCGCCCGGGAAAGGGGCTTGAAAGCCCGTACCCCGGGCGGTCCACTCCCACGAGACGCATGCCTGAGGTCGGGGCCATTCTGGCCTCCAGCCGCGAGCCCGGAAACCCATGGAAATAGAAGGCCGGCATCCCATCTTGTGGTCCATAGGCCCGAAACCCGAGTGCGCGGCCATCCTTGAGCTTGAGCGTGGCGCTCTCTTCGGATAGCTCTCCCACCCCTTGTGGTGGAGCGGCGATGTGCAGGGCTTGATCCATGAGGATAGGCGCGCGCGGCGGGAACACCGCTACACTATAGGGTGAGGAAACCGAAAGTCAGCGTATGAGCTTCAATCAACCCGTTGAGGAAGAGCTTGAGATCCGCAGGAAGCGCCTGCGCTATCAGGCGTGGCACTGCGGCATGCGCGAGCTCGACCTCATTCTGGGGGCTTTTGTCGATCGCCATGCGGCCGCGCTTTCGGCTGCCGACATGGATGCGCTTGAGGCGCTTCTTCACGTCCCGGCGGCAACACTCTATCGCTGGCTCGCGGGGCAGGAGGCCATATCACCCGATCACGACACGCCCGTGATTCATCGCGTCATCTCATCAACTGCGCGGCTCCAAGGCCAATGAGCACGCGCACAGTTTCCCACCCACATTTGAAACTGCTCGACCGCCTTGCGCTCGCCGAAGGCGCGCTGACGATCAGCGAGGCGCCCGAGGGCATTGATTGCCTCGTGCTCGCCGACATCGCGCGGCTGCGTGCCGCCAAGGGCGAGGGGCCGGTGTTGCACATCGCCCGTGACGACCAGCGCGCTTCGGTGCTCACCGCCGCGTTCGGCTTCTTCGCGCCGGACATTCAGGTGATCGACTTTCCCGCGTGGGATTGCTTGCCCTATGATCGCGTGTCGCCGCGCGTCGAGATTGCGAGCCGGCGCATGGCCGCGCTCGCTGCCCTGCTTGCACCACCGGGAACAGCGCCGCGCGTCATCCTCACAACGGTGAATGCCGCGCTTCAGCGCGTGCCGCCGCGCGAAACGCTGAAGCACGCCAGCTTTTCGGCACGGCCCGGCAACTCGATCGATTTCGATGGGCTCGTCAAATATTTGGAGCGCAGCGGCTTCGTCCGTTCGGGCACGGTGATCGAGCCCGGAGACTATGCGGTGCGCGGCGGCATTCTCGATCTCTACCCGCCGGGCGCGGCTTTGCCCTATCGCCTCGATTTCTTCGGCGAGACGCTCGACGCCTTGCGCACATTCGACCCGGAAACGCAGCGCACGGTCGCGACAGCGCGCGAGATCATGCTCAACCCGATGTCGGAAACGCCGCTCGATGAAGCTTCGATCGGGCGCTTTCGCTCGGGCTATCGCGCGGAATTCGGCGCAGCCACGGACGACGATCCGCTTTACGAAGCGGTGAGCACGGGGCGCAAGCATCCCGGCATGGAGCATTGGCTGCCGCTGTTCTATGAGCGCCTCGAAACCATCTTCGACTACGCGGGCGATGCGCTTGTCAGCCTCGATCATCTAGCGGAAGAGGCGCGGGAAGAGCGAAACGCGCAAATCGAAGACCATTACAATGCGCGCGTTGAAGCGCGCGGCATGGAAGGCGCGCAAACCTTTGGCGCGCCGCTCTACAAGCCGCTCAAACCGGACAAGCTTTATCTCAACGCCGAGGAATGGCGGCGCAATCTTTCGCGCGGGCCGGAACGCCTGATCAATCCGCAGCGCGTGCCCGAGGGCGGCACGATTGTTTCGGTGCACGGACGGCTGGGCCGCAATTTTGCACCCGAGCGCGCACAGGAAGATGTCAATGTATTCGATGCCGCGACCGCGCATCTAAAATCGCTCACCGGTAAGAAGCACACCCTGGTTGCTTGCTGGAGCGAAGGCTCGCGCGACCGCATGTCGACGATGCTCAAGGACCACGGGCTTGAAAACATCCGCACGATCAAGGATTGGCACGAAGGGCAGGGGCTGGCTGCAGGGCAAGTAGGGCTTGCCATTCTCGGGCTGGAGCACGGCTTTGAATCCGAGAGCGTTGCGGTCATCACGGAGCAGGACATTCTCGGCGACCGGCTCGTTCATTCGGCTGCCCGCCGACGCCGCGCAGAAAATTTTCTCAGGGAAGCCTCCGCAATCACGCCGGGCGATCATGTCGTGCATATCGACTACGGCATTGGCCGCTATGAAGGCTTGAAGACAATCGACGTCGACGGCGCGCCGCATGATTGCTTGATGCTGCTCTATGCCGACAATAACCGCGTTTATCTGCCGGTCGAGAACATCGATCTTCTGTCGCGCTATGGCTCTGATGACGTCATGGTTGAGCTCGACCGGCTCGGCGGGGCCGGTTGGCAGCATCGCAAGGCAAGGCTCAAGGAGCGCATCCGCGAGATCGCGCATCAGCTCATCAAGATCGCTGCCGAGCGCGAGCTCAAGAAAGCGCCGGAGTTTGTCGCGCCCGAAGGTCTCTACACGGAGTTCTGCGCGCGCTTCCCCTATCAGGAGACCGACGATCAGGAGCGCGCGATTGCCGATGTCATCACCGATCTTGCCAAGGGCCGGCCGATGGACCGTCTCGTCTGCGGCGATGTCGGCTTCGGCAAGACCGAGGTGGCGCTACGCGCGGCTTTCGTCACCGCAATGGCAGGCGAGCAAGTCGCCGTCGTCGTGCCGACCACCCTGCTGTGCCGGCAGCACTTCCAAACTTTCTCGCAGCGCTTTCAGGGCCTGCCGATCAAAGTGCGCCAGCTTTCGCGCCTCGTTCCGGCCAAGGATGCCAGCGCAACCCGCGCCGGTATTGCCGACGGCACGGTCGAGATCGTGGTCGGCACGCACGCGCTGTTATCGAAGTCGATCAAGTTCAAGAATCTCGGGCTCCTCATCGTCGATGAAGAGCAGCATTTCGGCGTCAAGCACAAAGAGCGCCTTAAAGAGATGCGCGCGAATGTGCACGTGCTCACACTCACCGCAACACCGATCCCACGCACATTGCAGCTCGCGCTGTCCGGCGTACGCGATCTTTCGATCATTGCAACCGCGCCGGTCGATCGCCTTGCCGTGCGCACCTATGTCAGTCCGTTCGATCCGGTAACCGTGAGGGAAGCGCTCCTGCGTGAGCACTACCGCGGCGGTCAGAGCTTTTATGTCTGCCCGCGCATCGCCGATTTGCCGGAGGCTGCCGACTTCCTCGAAAAGACCGTGCCCGAGGTCAAGTTCGTTATCGCGCATGGCCAAATGCCGGCGACCGAGCTTGAAGACGTTATGACCGCCTTCTACGAAGGCCGCTATGACGTTCTTTGTTCCACGACCATTATCGAATCCGGCCTCGACATTCCTTCTGCCAACACGCTCGTTGTGCATCGCGCGGATATGTTCGGTCTCGCGCAGCTCTATCAAATTCGCGGGCGTATTGGCCGCTCAAAAACGCGCGCTTATGCCTATCTCACCGTGCCGCCGCGCAAGAAGCTCACCGAAGGCGCGCAAAAGCGCCTCGAAGTGCTGCAGGCGCTCGATACGCTCGGTGCGGGCTTCAATCTGGCGAGCCACGATCTCGATATCAGAGGCGCGGGTAATCTTCTAGGCGAGGAGCAGTCCGGCCATATCCGCGAAGTCGGCATTGAGCTTTATCAGGAAATGTTGGAGGAGGCGATCGCGACTTTGCGCTCGGGCGATCACGAGGTGGCCGCTGGTGAGCAGTGGGCACCGCAAATCAATCTCGGCACCGCTGTGCTCATTCCTGAAAGCTATGTGCCCGATCTTGATCTGCGTTTGAGCCTTTATCGGCGCCTTGCGGACGAGGGTGAGCGCGAAGGCACGCAAGCGCTTGCCGCCGAACTCATCGACCGCTTCGGGCCGCTGCCGCGCGAGGTGGAAAACCTGCTTGAGCTTGTCGCCATCAAGGCGCTGTGCCGCAAAGCCGGCGTTGCCAAGCTCGATGCCGGCCCCAAGGGCGCAACCATTTCATTCCGCAACGATGAGTTCGCCAACCCCGCCGGCCTCGTCGAAATGATCACGCGCGAAGCCGGCACGATGAAAGTGCGTCCCGACAAGAAGCTCGTGGTCATGCGCGATTGGCCCGATGCCGATGACAGGCTCAAGGGCGCGAAGAAGCTGCTGACGCGTTTATCTGAAATCGCCGAACGGCGCAGCGCCGCTGCTTGACTCGGGCGCTGAGGCGCAACGGCGTAAATTCAGTCCCCCTCCCTCTGGGAGGGGTTAGGGGAGGAATGGCCGAAAATATGTACGCCGATTAATCCCTCCCCGAGCGCTTCGCGCTCTGCCCCTCCCATAGGGAGGGGGAGGGTAACTCAGTTGTTTGCGGCGAGGAGCGCGTTCTCTTCGCGTGCGCGGGCGAACACTTGTTGCAGCACCGCCGGATCTTGCGCGCCCATCAGCGCGTATCGGCCGGCGACGATATAGCAGGGCACGCCTTCAATCCCCATTCGGCGCGCGCGCTCGTCTTCGCTCTCGACGTAATCTCTGTCTTCGTCGCCTTGCAGCAGCTCAACGATCTGATCGGGATCAAGCCCCGCATCGCGCGCGACATCCGCAAGAACATGCAGTTCAGAAACATCAACGCCTTGCTCGAAATAGCGCGAGAACAAATCCTCGACGACCTCATCCTGAACGCCCGCCGAGGCTGCCCACAAAATCAAGCGATGGCAATCAAGCGTATTGGGCGAACGCGTGATCTTGTCGAATGCGAACTTGATGCCGAGCTCATCGCCGGTTTCTATGAGCTTGCGCTCCATGCTCGCAAGCGGCGCGCTACCGAATTTTGCGCGCATATATTCAGCCCGCGCCATGCCTTCCGGCGGCAAAGACGGATCAAGGCGATACGGGCGATAAGTCACCTCGATATCGCTTTGACCTGAAGCGGCAACGTCGAGGCGCCGCTTGCCGATGAAACACCATGGGCAAACAACGTCTGAGATCACGTCGATCGTCAGCGGCAGGGCCATGGGGCGAGCATGGCACGAACTCTTCGCTTGTCAAACCCCGTTGCCGCCGCCCATGACATGATCGGCATCGCCGACATCCCACAATTCGGCGCCGGTCTGGCCTTCACGCGGCTGCAATGCTGTCCAATCAACATCGACGGCAACGCCATCGACAAGTCGCGGCGAATGAAAGCGCGTTGCGCGCAACACCGCTGAAATGCGCTTGAGCGCGGCCTGCGCCGAAATCTCCAGCGTTGCGGGAAACAAAAAGGCAAATGAAGTCAAGGACGTCATCGCTGCCATATCCTCAGCTCTGATGAGCCGTGCGATGAGGCTGCCAATTTGCTCAGCTAACGCCTGCGCATCGCCGGAGCTGAGCGGGCCGCCGGAGGGAACGATCTTCATGAGGCCAGCGCTCAGCGAACGGCCGGTCTGGCTCAGGCTCTTGAGATGTGTTCGCAAATGTGCGTCGAGGAGAGCAAACGTCGCAAGCCCACTGCGCGCATCATAGCGATCGCGCGTCCGCGCGCGCTTCAACAGCTCGATCGCCACGCGACGCCGGCGCGTCTCGGTCACGAGCTGCTTTAGCCGCGCGACAATGAGCTCGGGCTCGTCGCGCGTGCGAATGACATCGGAGATCAGCGAAGGCGCGCGTGAATAGGTGACGTGCGGTGTCTTCGGATCGAGCACGAGCACCGGCGCGAGCGCAAGATCGGTGTTTCGACGCAAGATGATCGAAAGCTCTCGCACCGTCTCAGGCGAGACTGACGCGTCGAGCAGAACCGCATCGACCAGGCCATTTTCGATGTCGTCGAGCGCAAGGGAAGGGCGCAGAGCAGGACGCAACTCGATATGGTGGCGAATGAGCGTTTGTTGAAGCGGCGCGAATTCCGTATTCGGCCCGCCGATGTGGAGCACGCGCATAGTCGCTGGTGGCTTGGGCGGGCGCTCGTCGACTTTGTCGCCCCCGAGAGCCTTAAACGTTTTACGGCGTTGCTCGCACTCCCATTCAAGCGTTCTCAAACGGACCAGCGCGCCAACCCTGTCGACAATCGGCTTGATCGCGACTTGCGGATGCAGCACGGCATCGGCCCAGCGCGCGGTCTCGGCCGAAAGCGCGAGGATCATCGCGCGGCCAACGAGCGAGCGCGGGAAGGGCGCCTTGTCATCGCTCATGCCGCTGACCGCGCCCGCCATCACGATCACGACGTCGGCGTCTTTCATTCCGGCCGGCGGCTCGCTGCCGAATGCCCATGTCAGGCACCGGCGGCCTTCACTCACGAGGGCAGAGCGCAATTCCATCGGCGAGCCGCTCGGCGCGTGAGCAATGACAAGCGTCGTGGTCCAGCTCATCGGCGATTCGTTTTGGGCCAAGCGTTCTTGGGCGCTCAGGCGAACTGCCTGGCGTAAGCCATGATATTGGCCGAGTCGGATGTGGGCGCGAAAGCGCGCGCGCCAAAGAGAAGTGTTAGCGATTATCCGCTGTCAGGTTTGAGATCTCGCGATAGCTCAGCGGCCGCTTTCCGCCGCCCCAGCGCCGCGTGATCTGAAGCATCGCCCCGTGCTTGACGTTCAGCTTCATATTCCACCGCTCGGCCGCATCCTCGTAGGTCAGGAAATTAACGCCGCGGATGCGCCCATATTGATCGACTTCGCGCGAGACCAGCGCGACGTGACCAATGTGTCCGAAGTCGATGCGCTCTCTCACTGCATCGCTGCTGTCCAATGACAGCTCAGATGGCCGTGTGGCCTGCAAATGGAGCGTGGCGAAGGCGAAGGGCGAGAGAGGAAGCCGGTTTCTGTGGGCTGACTCCAAGAGATCCTGGTCTTGCAGCGTCAAAGCCGGTGTAGCGGTTAAGCCAGATAGCGAAGGAGTGATCGTAATGTCCTGTGCTGGCTTTGCATTCGCGGCACAATAGAAGGCCGAGCCCGCTGCGAAGACGCCCGCGAACAACCAATGGAAGCGATGAGTGCGCTGCATAACCGCTCCATGCGCTGGCCGACTTAACCGGCCTTGCCTATTGGCGGGCGTAATCCGATTTGGATCAGCCTCGCCCTCGTAACGCGCGCCGCGGATCAAGTTGCAATGGCCGTGCCGTGGCACGTGAACAAGCTTGGCTATTTTCGCTCCGTCAGCAGGCGGAAACCACTCGCTTTTGAGTCAAAAGCCGGGTCGCCGCGCAGCGCAAACGGGCGATAATAATACCCTTGAATCAAATACTTACTTGCAGCCCAGCCGGTTCAGAGATAAGCGGCAGATCATTCACGCGATGGCCAAGGAATCGTCGCCAAACTGTTGGATTGACGTTGGAAATTAGGGTCGCGATTAAGCTTAATCCGCGTAGAGGCTAGGCGGGCAGTGGTGTATTATGAGCGAGACGCCGGGCAGGGGGCGCATCAACAATATCAAAGCGCTCAGGGCTGGCCGGCACGCATCAAGTGGGGGTGGTAAGTTATGGTTCAAGTCTACGAAGATCCGGGCACGGGACAGCAGAGTGGTGACAAGAAGTGGAGCGTCGGCAACGCTATCGTTAAGGGGCTTGCCGGTTCTATCGGCATTTTGGCGGCGCTCGCCATCGATTACTTCCAGAAGCGCGATTCATCGGCGCTGGTG